>JAOZHR010000017.1 GCA_026014805.1 Candidatus Bathyarchaeota archaeon
AGCGTAATTCTTCAGAAGTTATATCGGAAAAGGAACTGAAAAAAATGCCAAATGTCACAGTGCGGAATCCTTCATTTGACGTGACCCCTCCAGAACATATTGACCTTATCATTACGGAAAGAGGAATTATACCGCCTCAAGCAGCCATTATGATAATCAAGGAAGAATTCGGTTCTATAACAGCTGACGAGTTGATGGAGTACCAAACATACCGGTTGGCAGATGAGAACGACCCTTGAACTTGATTCCATGTAAAAGCACTTGAGGAAGTGATTCAGAGTTATTGTTAAACTGGATGTTGGGAGGGACGGGTGAATGGCTGGAATAGTTATTGTTAGAGACGTAATGACAAAAGAAGTAAAAGTTGTCAGACCTGACACGCTTGTTAAAGAGGTTGTAGCTACAATGAACAAGTTCAACATAGGCTCTATTGTTGTCGTGCAGAGCGACCGCCCAGTGGGCATAATTACTGAACGCGACATTCTTCGAAGGATTGTCGAACCGTGCTTAGCGTCAGAAGCTTTGCGTGCGAGAGAAGTTATGAGTAGCCCCGTAATAACTATTCGCGATATGGCTAGCATCGACGAAGCCGCAAATATTATGGCGAGGAAAAGAATTAGAAGGCTTAGGGTTACGGATAACGAGAGACTTGTTGGAATACTCACATTCACCGATATAGTAACACAAGTGCCCAACATGCTAGGGATTCTAGGGGAGCTTGTAAGACCCCAGCACCGTTCATACTAGCCCTCGCCAACTGTTTTTCATTTTAGAGTTTTTATATGTAAGATAGCAATGTTTCTAAAGGATAGACTATAGGAGAAACGGGATTTGGACAGAAACAAAATGATCGAACTGTACCGTAAAATGTTAGAAATCAGGCTTTTTGAAGAAAAAGTCTTCGAGTTGTACGGAGAGAACCTCGTGCCCGGCACTATCCACCTCTATACAGGAGAGGAAGCTGTAGCCGTTGGCGTATGTGCGAACCTGCGAAAAGATGATTATGTCGTAAGTACCCATCGAGGCCACGGACACTGTATAGCGAAAGGCGCTAGACTGGATAAGATTATGGCTGAGATTTTGGGGAAAAAAACAGGGTATTGCAAGGGAAAGGGCGGTTCTATGCACATAGCAGATTTTAGCATAGGCATGTTAGGAGCAACCGCAGTAGTAGGCGCAGGAATTCCAATAGCTACTGGGGCGGGGCTTTCCATAAAGCTAAGGGGCACGGACCAAGTAACTGCAGGCTTCTTCGGCGATGGCGCCTCAAACCAAGGAACCTTCCATGAAGGCGTTAACATGGCGGCTATTTGGAAACTTCCTGTTTTATTCATATGCGAAAACAACCTCTACGCCATGGGAACTCGCCAAACCCAAGTCATGCTTATAAAGGACATTGCAAAAAGAGCCGCTGCGTATGGAATTCCCGGCGTCTCGGTAGACGGAAACGACGTTATAGCAGTTTACGAAGCTGCACAGGAAGCAGTTAGAAGGGGAAGATATGGTAACGGCCCTACGCTAATAGAATGTAAAACATATAGACATAAAGGACATTCCCGCTTTGATCCCGCAGCCTACAGACCGAAAGAAGAAGTTGAAGAGTGGCTTAAGAAGGACCCGACTCGTAGATTGAAGCAGCGGCTTCTGGAAAATGGGGATGTTTCAGCTGCAGAGGCAAAGCAGATAGAAAAGGAAGTGTCTGAAGTTGTGGAAGCTGCTGTCAAGTTCGCCATCAATAGCCCCTTTCCAGCACCCGAAGAAGCTTTAGAAGGCGTCTATGCATAGAGGAAGGTGAGGAAATGCGAGAAATAACTTACAGAGATTCACTTCGCGAAGCATTGTTGGAAGAGATGCAACGAGACAAAACAGTGTTTCTGTTGGGTGAGGATATAGGACGCTACTGGGAGGGCGCTTTCAAGGTGACTAAAGATCTAGCAAAAAAGTTCGGAGACGAACGTGTCAGAGACACTCCAATCAGCGAATCTGCTATAATAGGCGCTGCAGTAGGCGCCGCAATAACTGGCATGCGCCCCGTTGCAGAGATAATGTTCGGCGATTTAACAACCCTTGCCATGGACCAGATAGCTAACCAAGCGGCCAAGATCCGCTACATGTTTGGTGGACAAGCAAAAGTGCCACTAGTTATTAGAACTCCTTTCGGCGGAGGCGTCAACATTGCAGCCCATCACTCCCAAAGTCTTGAAGCGTGGTTTATGCATGTGCCAGGACTGTTTGTCGCAGTTCCCTCAACGCCTTACGACGCGAAAGGACTGTTAAAGACAGCGATAAGAGGCGACAACCCAGTAGTGTTTTGCGAGCACAAGCTCCTCTATCCAATTAAAGGCTTGATACCTGAAGAGGATTATACAATCCCATTCGGCACTGCCGATATTAAAAGAGAAGGGGAAGACGTAACAGTAGTTGCTACCATGTTTATGGTTCACAAAGCTTTGGAGGCAGCAAAAACGCTTGAGAAAGAGGGGTTAAGTATAGAGGTTGTTGATCCACGGACGCTTGTTCCTTTAGACAAAGAAGTCATAATAAGCTCGGTGAAGAAAACGGGACGCTTAGTTATTGTAAGCGAAGACTGCAAAACTGCCGGGGTAACCGCGGAGATTGCAGCTGTGGTGGCCGAGGAAGCTATAGACTATCTTGATGCACCAATAAAACGAGTAGCTGAGCCAGACACGCCAATTCCCTTTAGTCCACCACTAGAAAAATATGTTATACCCGACGAAAAGACCATAATAAAAGCTGTAAAAAAAATCGCCCAAAAGGAATGAATAATCTTGGTTACAAAAATCGTCATGCCCCGCCTTAGCCTAACAATGAAAACTGGCAGCGTAATCCAATGGTTCAAAAAGGAAGGTGAAGCAGTCCAGAAAGGCGAGCCCGTGGTTGAGGTGCTTTCCGAAAAAGTCACATACGACGTTGAAGCACTGGCAGGCGGAGTCCTTCGAAAAATCTTAGCTGAGGAAGGCATTGAAGTACCTGTGGGCGCAACACTAGCCTTCATAGCAGCACCTGACGAAAAACTGCCAGATGTGGAAGCTGTAGCAGAGACTCCGCAACCTAAACTTGTCGAAAAGGCGGTGGCAAAGAAGCAAACAGAGACCGCCATAGTCAGAGAACGTGTTTTGGCATCACCTGCAGCAAAAAGAATGGCAAGAGAACACGATGTCAATTTGACACAAGTACAAGGTACTGGTCCAGAAGGAAGGATTGTAGAAGAAGATGTTAAACGTTTCATAGAAGAGAAAACCGAGCCAATGCCACGGATAAAAGAGATAGTTCCTTTAACAGGTATTAGGAAAACTACTGCAGAGCGTGTTGCTTCCAGTTTTCAAACTGCACCTCACAGCTTCATTATTATGGATGTTGATATGACGGAAGCTGTAAAACTACGAGAAAAGACTCAAGCTTCTTACACAGCGATACTGGTTTATGCAGTAGCAAGGGCTTTACGTGGACAGCCAATGGTAAACTCCACGCTGATGGAAGGAAAAATTCAGGTTTATGATGACATCAACATAGGTATAGCTGTTTCCACTGAGAAAGGGTTAGTTGTTCCAGTTATGCGGAATGCGGATAAAAAACAGCTTGCCCAAATATCTTCCGAGTTAGGAAAATTGGCTGAGAAAGCAAGAGAAGGTAGGATGTCAAAGGAACAATTAACTGGTGGAACCTTCACAGTAACAAATCTTGGGATGTATGGTGTGAACACTTTTTTGCCAATAATCAACCCTCCTGAAGCTGCAATACTTGCGGCTGGTTGTACGATGGAGAAACCGGTTGTCGCAAATAAGGGGATTACAGTCAAGCCCGTAATGACACTTACGCTTGCATATGACCACCGAATAATAGACGGTGCACCTGCATCGATATTTTTGAGAAAAGTAAAAGAGATAATTGAAATGGGAAATTGAAGTAAGGCACTACTGATTGAGACATCGAAAAATAACTTAGTGCTCTATTTTTGTGTTCAGGTTTAGATAGAAGAAGAAACCTCTCTCTTGGAAAAATTTTAAGTGCATCACAGCCTTTCTCAAACCCTAGTGACATCTTATGAAAGCCATCACGTACTACAGCCTCGACAACATACTAATCGAAGACACATCCATACCCAAAATTGGCGCCCAAGAAGCTCTAGTAGAGATGAAGGCATGCGGAGTATGCGGCTCCGACCTGATGGAATGGTACCTAAAAACACGTGTACCCCTAGTGCTCGGACACGAGCCATCAGGCGTAATAGCTAAAGTTGGCAGCAAGGTAGAAGGATTCGAGGCAGGTGACAGAGTTTTCACCCACCACCATGTCGCATGTTTAACCTGCCACTACTGCAGACGCGGAGCTTACACCTTATGCGAACAGTTCGCTAAAACTCATCTGGACCCAGGTGGCTTCGCGGAATACTTCAAAGTCCCAGCGCCAAACCTTCAAGTAGACACGGTAAAAATCCCCCACGAACTCTCCTTCGAAGAAGCAACCCTCATCGAACCAGTGGGATGTTGTATACGTGCCCTAAATAAATGTGGCATCCAAGCGTCAGATTCGGCTGTAGTTGTGGGAGCTGGACCTTCAGGAATCATTTTTGCGATGCTCCTACGAATTTTCGGTGCAAGCCAAGTTATAGCTACGGATTTTGTCGATTATAGACTGAAGGCAGCTAAGCGTTTAGGTGCAGATTTAACGGTCAACCCGGAAGCCGAAAGCCTTATGGATGTAGTCAAGAAAGCGACTGACGGACATGGCGCAGATGTAGTAGTTGTCACTGCACCTAACGTCAATGCCTATCTTGCCGGGATAGAACTGTGCCGCAAAGGAGGAACGCTATGCATTTTTGCGCCCACACAGCCAGAAGATTTTATGCGGTTAAGTCTGAACAAACTGTTCTTCTCCGAAATTAAGCTGGTGCCATCTTACTCAACATCACACATAGAGACCAGAATCGCCCTAAAACTCATTCAAACAAAAAGAATCGACGCAAAAAAGCTAATAACACATAGATTTCCGTTAAGCAAAACCGCAGAGGCGTTTCAAATAGCAGCTAGAAGCAAAGAATGCATAAAAGTTGTGGTGTTGAATGAGCGGTGAGAAAATGAAAGCAGCGATGCTGTTTGGCGTAAAGGATCTTCGAGTCGAAGATGTCGAAAGGCCGAAGATAGGCGCTGGAGAAGTTCTAGTCAAGATTGAAACCGCAACAACTTGCGGTACAGATTTGAAGATTTTTCAGAGAGGATACGTGGAGAAAGTAATTACGTTGCCAACAATTTTTGGGCATGAATGGGCTGGCAATGTTGTAGAGATTAGTGAAGGTGTAACGTGGCCTAAAGAGGGCATGCGGATTCGAGCGGGAAACAGTGCTCCTTGTCTGCGGTGTAAGATGTGCCAGAAGGGAAGATATAACTTGTGCGAAGATATGCTTTGGCTCTGGGGTGCCTACGCCGAATATATTCGAGTTCCAGCTCGCACAATTTTGGTCAATACGCAGGAAATTCCCCCTCACGTCACTTATGAAGAAGCTGCGATAACCGAGCCTTTGGCTTGTGTTCTCCATGGTGCTGAAGAAGCCGGTATAAAGCTTGGCGACACTGTAGCGATAATTGGCGCAGGACCAATCGGTCTTCTCCATCTACTTACTGCTAAGAAACTCGGTGCAGAAAGGATAATCATAAGCGATTTGCTCGAAGAAAGACTTGAGTTTGCTAGAAAACTTGGAGCAAGCGAAACAATAAACGCCAAAACTGAAGATACTGTGGAGAGAGTCAAGCAACTAACAAACGGTTACGGTGCAAATGTAGTAGTAGAAGCTATAGGTTTGCCCGGTACGTGGGAGCAAGCATTGAAAATGGTGTGTAAAGGCGGTACCGTGCTTGAATTTGGCGGTTGCCTACCTGGAACCGAAATTAGGATGAGTACTGAGTTGTTGCATTATGGAGAAGTAACTGTGAGGGGAGCCTTCCACGCAACCCCTATCCATTTTAAGAAAGCGTTGAACCTTATAGCGTCTGGAACATTAAATGTAAAGCCGCTCATCACTAGGCGAATGCCATTGGAAGAAATTCGAGAAGCATTTTGGGGTCTCGCCACGTTAAAAGCTGACGTAAAAATTGCTATAATCCCCTGAGAACCTTAAGTGATAGGGTCTTTCAAAATTTACTGTGTGCCACAGTCCCAGTCATCAAATAGTGAACATGGTTTTTTCACGACACAAAGAGTTTAAATGCTAAGTTTTGCGTATGCTTTTGTTATTGCGAGGCCGCAGAAGTATGGTAAAATACATTTTCATCACTGGCGGCGTGCTTTCTTCCGTAGGTAAAGGCATTGTCACATCCTCGGCAGGGAAGATGCTGCAAACCAGAGGCGTCAAAGTCACAGCTATTAAGGTTGATCCATACGTGAACGTTGACGCAGGCACCATGAATCCATATATGCACGGCGAAGTCTACGTCACAGATGATGGGGGAGAAACCGACCTCGATTTAGGCTGGTACGAAAGATTCTTAGATTTAAACCTGACCATGAACAACAATGTTACAACAGGTATGGTTTATCAGACAGTGATTAAGAAAGAACGAAGAGGCGATTATCTTGGTCATTGCGTCCAAATAATCCCCCACGTTACAGATGAAATTAAACGACGAATTCGAAATGTAGCCAAAAAGTCTAAGGTAGATGTTGTGTTAACTGAGTGCGGCGGCACTGTAGGCGACATAGAAGGCTTACCATTTCTCGAAGCCATAAGGCAGATGCGCCTCGAAGAAGGATATGAAAACACTCTTTACATTCACGTGGCGTTGGTTCCACTACTTGACGTTACAGGAGAGATGAAAACCAAACCGTTACAGCATAGTGTAAACGAACTCCGCCGCATCGGTATACAACCAGATACGATCGTGGCGCGGTCAAGAAGAATGATCGACGCCGAAGCAAGGCGAAAAATCGCTCTTTTCGGAACTATACCCGAAAACGCTGTTTTCTGCTCTTATAACGTTCAATCCATCTACGAGGTTCCGCTGATATTAGATGAGCAAGGGATGGGTGATTTCATACAAGACCGTCTACATATCCCCGAGCAGAAACCTAAATGGAACAAATGGAAAGAATTCGTCAACGCCATTTCGAAACCACGTTATGAAATCAAAATTGTGTTAGTTGGCAAATATGCCGGTTTAGTAGACAGTTATGTAAGCATGAATGAAGCGTTTAGACATGCTGGTGCAGAATTTCAAATCAGCGTATCTGTGGACCATGTAGAAGCAGAGAAGTTCAAGAAACACCCAGAAAAGCTTGTGACTCTCAAAAATTATGATGGCGTATTCGTCCCCTATGGCTTCGGTCCAAGAGGTGCTGAAGGTAAAATCGCTGCCACCCAGTTTGCAAGAGAAAACAACATACCGTTCTTAGGAATATGCTATGGTTTCCAACTGGCAGTGGTGGAATTTGCTAGACATGTATGTGGACTCGATGCAAATAGTACCGAAATCGATTCATCCACGGCTTTCCCTGTGATTGACCTCATGCCAGAGCAGCATGGAGTAGATATAAAGGGGGCCACAATGCGGCTTGGCGCTCACAAAATAATTGTTCACAAAGAAACCTTAGCTTACTCTTTATACCAATCTGAAGAGATTTACGAACGCCACCGCCACAGATACGAGGTCAACCCTGAGCATAGACCAACCTTGGAGAATCATGGCTTAGTCTTTTCAGGCAGAAGTGTTGACGGTAGAAGAATGGAAATCTTGGAACTGCCAGAAAAATTCTTCTTTTTTGCGTCTCAATTTCATGGAGAATTCAAAAGTCGTCCCGCTAAGCCCGATCCAGAATATTATGGATTCGTAAAAGCTTGCTTAGATAAAAAACTTGGAAGAGCTAAAGTAGAGTTTTAAAGTATATTTGAGTATGAGAATAATGGTAGATATAATAATTAGAAGAGCTACTGCCTTTACTCTTCATGTTGGATGCCGTGGTAGATGAACGAAAGACGTAGAATACTGTTTAAAACTGTTCCTCTTCTCGTAATTGGTCTTTTGGCTTTCATCCTTTACTTAACCCTATTCGTCAATATTCCAGAAATGATAGGTGTAATTCAACGCGCGAATATGCTAATTTACTCTTTGGCCGCATTAGTGCTCATCTTGGAAACGTTCTTTTTCACTTTGACTTGGCAATACCTCTTACTGCCTTTGTCAATTAAAATTCCTCTAAAGAAGACTTTTGTGTATGTGTGGATTGGCATGTTTACTGATCTTCTTATTCCAGCGGAATCTGTTAGCGGAGAGATAACTAAAGCCTATTTAATGTCAAAAGAACCAAATGTCAATTCGGGGAAGGTTATTGCCTCTCTTGTCAGTCAACGAATGTTAGGCACAATTTCGACTATTGTCGCCCTCCTCTTAGGGTTTCTGGGGTTACTGTCCCTTAATTATTCTGTGCCAGGTCTAATGCTTCAAATCCTTGTAATTATGACTACCCTAAGTGCAGTTGCTTTTGCATTCTTGGTGATAATTTGTGTCAAGGAGAAATTGACAGAGCGGTTGATTAACGCTGTAATGCGTTTTGTAGAGCGTGTCTCAAGGGGACGTTTTAAACTGGAGCATTTTCAAACTACAATAGTTGACGCGCTAAGAGCTTTTTATAAATCGTTAAGAATTTTTAGTTCGACCCCAGCAAAACTGATTCCGCCAATATTCTTTTATGCCCTAACATGGCTTTCTAGCATTGCAATTGTTTTCCTAGTTTTCGTTTCAATAGGCTACTTGGAGCCAAATATACCAATTCTTTTGCTGAAAATAGTTGTTATATATACTCTTATGATTGCAATAAAATCAATTCCTATAGGTGTCCCCGCTGAGGTAGGACTACCCGACATTATCATGATAACGCTGTTTGTTCTATTTGCCATACCACCAGATACTAGCGCGGCTGCCACTATTCTCATAAGGATTTTAACTGTGTGGTTGAGATTACTCATTGGGTTCGCTGCAGTCCAATGGTTCGGTGTGAAAAGTTTGATGGAAAGTGGAGTATTTGGGAAACCGAAGGACAAGATATGAGATATACGCAGATTTATTGGACATCGTTGCAAGAAGGGGTTCCTGTCGATTAACTAGAGCCTCTTACGGTGCAAACTTGCCAGTTGACAGGGCTAAAAAGTCGTTGATTTTTCTAGCTTCAAGGGGCTTTGTCAAGGAAAAGAGTGTTGACGACTCTAAGATTTATAAGATCACAAAACGCGGCCTAGAGTATTTAGACACTTTCAAGCAAATGCGCAAGCTTTTTGCAGCTCTGGATGAAAAAATCTTGCCTGTGCGGGCACGCATACAAGCAAAACTAATTCTTAGAGAAAATGAGGCAAAAATTGGCGAAGATGTCAACTTAGAAATAGAAATGGTCAATACAGGAGACGCACCGGCCATCTTGGTTAAAGTTGAGGGAATCCTCCCAGCAGGTTTCGAGTTAGTTGCCAAACCAGATTTCTGTGACTTCGAGGACAGAGATCTTGACATGAACGGAAAAAGACTTGACCCACTAATGACCGAAGAAATCAGACTTACCTTAAGGTCTCTTAACAAAGGCACATTTGCAGTAAAGCCAAAAATTGATTACGCAGATGAAACTGGGCACCAAATGTTCTGTGAGCTCGAACCTGTAAAGATTAACATCTTGGAAGCCGGTCTTCCCAGTCGTATTAGAACAGGATATAAAGATCTCGATAACTCTCTTCTCGGTGGGATCCCTGAGAATTTTGCGATTATATTAACTTCAATTTCCTGTGATGAGAGGGACCTGCTGATTAAAAGATTTCTTGAAACAGGAGCAAAAGAAAGGCAAATCACGTTTCACATTACTAGAGAGGCTAGTGGGATAAAAACCCTCGCAGAAGAATTTCGGTCAAACTTCTACCTGTTTATATGCAATCCCCAAGCAGACACAATCATCAAAGACTTACCTAACGTATTCAAATTGAAGGGTGTGGAAAACCTTACTGATATTAACATTGCCTTAACCTCAGCTTTCCGTAAACTCGACGCTTCCCAAAAGGGTCAAAGAAGGGCTTGTATCGAAATCATCTCAGACGTTTTGCTGCGGCATCACGCTGTTCAAACCAGAAGATGGTTAACTGGGCTTATGCCAGAGTTGAGGTCAAAAGGGTTTACCACTCTGGCTGTGATGAATCCTCAGATGCATGCTTCGGAAGAAGTTCAAGCAATTCTAGGTCTGTTTGAAGGAGAGATCAGCATTTACGAGAAGGAAACCAAAAAGGGTCTCAAAAAACACTTACGAATCAAGAAAATGTATAATCAAAGATATCTAGAGCGTGAAATACCTCTGATAAAAGAGAAACTGCAGATATGAAAGGAAAGAAAGCAGCTATGAGGTCTTAACCGCTTAGTTCAGAGTTTATGAACCTACTTTTCCCCGAATAGCGGCATGTTGGGAAAGACCTCAATGCCATTCGGACCTATTGAATATGGTACAAGACTCGGGTTGACCTTGGCTTCTCTCATCTTTTCGACTTGTATCGCTCTCGTTGTAGTCGCTCCTGAAAATAGAGTTTGCATCATGATAACTCCGTGAACCAAGAATTCTTCTTCTAAAGCATTTCGTTCCAAGCTCAAGTGACTTAATTCAGTGGTCACAAGGTTGGTAACTCCCAAATCCGCCAGTGATCCAATCAAATCCACAACTGCGGTCCTTCGCTCCGTAGGATCTGGAAATCGGTATGTGAGTGCTGCCAAAGTGTCCACGGCAACCCTTTTCGCATTAATTACAGAGATTTTTGCTCGCAAATTTTCGACTAGTCTATCAATGGAGAGTTGCTTACCCCGTAAGCTCTTAGACTCCTCTTTGTACAGTTTCTCCTTCAGCATGGCCACTTGCGACATTCGTGTGGCGTCTATGAAGGCGAATCGCCCCTCCTCCTCTGCCTTCTGGAAATTTTTTCCGAATTGTTGCATTTCAGAGTAGAAGTGATCCTTGCTTTCGTCTAGACTGACAAAAACGCCATTTTCTTGATTTTCATAGATCCCTTTGTGCAAAAACTGGCCGCACATAATGGTTTTTCCTGTGCCTGGTCCTCCAATAACCAAAATAACCCGGCCTTCAGGAAACCCACCGTCAACCAGTTCGTCTAGACCTGGAATCCCAGTACGAACCTTTTTTGACAAATATCTCACCTGATAACTTTAGATAACTTTTCGTGAATATTTATAGATTATGCTCTCGCGTGTGTGAAAAATCACAGGACAAACTGTAATATCTCTTCATAGTCACAAATTGTGACTACAATATGTGTATCCTACATGTGCGTTGCCTTTTATACTCACGATTGTGCTACCTACATTTAGGTGAAAACGCTATGTCGGGAAACGTTATTCCTTCAAGAAGCACCGCTACGTTGGATGTTATTGAGGGCGATTTGGAAGTTGGAAGGCATGCTGTAGTGAAGGGAAAAGGAACTCCGCCAAAAGTCGCTGTTTCAGGCACCATATACATTGAGGGCGACTGTGTCTTCGAATGCAGTCTCTCAGCGGAAAATTTGGATGGCGAAGATGATGTCACTGTTGAGGGAGATCTTGAAATTAGAAACCGAGTTAACATAGAAGATGGGCGTTTAGTTATTACTGGGAATATGACTGCGAAAAAGGTAGATGTAGACAGAAGTTTGACGGTAGAGAAAAATTTGGATGTTGAAGAAGTGGATGTTGGAGGCAGCCTCATAGTAGATGGCGCTACAACCGCTCGGAAAATAGATGTGGGTGGCACTTTCAAAGCTAAAGGCGAGGTAAAAGCTGAAAACATTGACGTGGGCGGTTCGGTGAAAATTGAATCGAAGGTCGACATAAAAGATATCGACGTGGGAGGAAAAGTAGAGGTTGACAGCGGAAAAATCAACAGAGTTGATGTTGGTGGCAGTTTTGTCTCAAAGGAGTCGCTTGAATTTGAGAATATCAGTGTTGGAGGTGCAGTGAAACTTGCTGGAAAGAGCAGCGGTGGCGACATAGACGTAGGTGGCTCTTGCAAAGTTGAAGGCGATTTAAAATTTGGTGACATCGACGTTGGCGGGGTTTTTGCCATTTCTGGCTCAGCTGAAGGAGTTGACTTGGACGTGGGAGGAAAAGTGCAAGTTGGCGGCAACATGAAGCTTTCTGGAAACCTTGACGTGGGAGGTATAGTAGAAATAGATCAAGAATTGACTGCCAGAAACATTGACGTGGGCGGTCGGCTACGTGCAAGAAAAGCAACTGCCCGCTCAAAAGTTTCTGTAGGTGGCTCCATTGAGACTGCCGAGGGTGTTCATGCGCACTATATGCAGATTGGAAGAAGAGGAAAAGTTAAAGGCCCCATAAAGGCAGATGAGGCAATGATAGGAAAAAGAGCACGTGTCGAGGACGTTTACGCTAAGACAATAACATTGGAAAGAGAGGCTAGAGCCAGAAATCTGTATGGAGAGAGTATAAGCTTGGAGTCAGGCTGCCACGTTTACGGTGAAGTTAAATACACTGAAAACTTGAGGACTGAACGAGGAGTGACCTTTGAAAAAACACCGAAGAAGGTGGACAAGCTATCTTTAGACTTATGATTTATGCCTTGAAAATCGAAGAATTGTTGGCAGTTATTGATAATCTTAAACACGCGTTCGTGACCAGTTTTTGAGTATTTTTGCCCAGAAAAAATAACTTCACTGCTCAAAGTATAAGAGTGCATGAAAGGAGACGCAAAAAACGCCGTTTGTTGAAGGTCTAAGAAAGGAATTCTCGTTCATTAAAGGCAATTACGCCGTTCTGGTGGTAAGCTGGATTCTAATAGATTTCGCCATGGAACTTCCAGCGACTTATTATTCACTTTACGTTCTTGAGCTGGGAGCAACGAAAACAGTTCTTGGTATGATTGGTCTCTTTTCATTTCTAGCTTTAGCTTCGATGCAGTTTCCAGGTGGCTACTTGGCAGATAAGTTTGGCAGAAAGTGGCTCATTTCTTCCATGACTTTCGGGGTTGCGCTTTCCTTCATTCTATACGCAGTTGCGCCTTCATGGCACTTCATATTGATTGGCGCCGTGTTAATGAGTCTGTTCAACTCAACCTATCAGCCAGCCTTGATGGCGATGATTGCTGATTCGGTGCCCTCTGAAAGAAGAGGCATGGGATTTGGCTTAATCATGCTCATAACAAGTGCTGCCACCACTCCAGGACCTTTTGTCGCAGGCATACTTTACGGTCAGTTTGGTCTGGTTCAAGGCATGAGAATAGGCTATGGCGTTGTCGTGGTTTTCTTCTTAATTGCAGCATTCCTCAGACTATTGCGATTAAAGGAAACAGTGGTAAATGCTAAAAAACCCAGCTTAAATGAACTCCTGCATAGCTATCCGATTGCCCTAAAAGAGAGCTTTGGCGTCTGGAAAACACTGCCTCGTTCAATGTTTTATCTGTTCCTTTCCGGGGTGATAACCATTTTTGGAATTGCCATGGTTCAGCTATACTTTGTCGTATACGCTGTAGAAGAGCTTCTAATAGACAAGGCCGTCTGGCCGCTCATCCTCACAGCATTGTTTGTTACGATGATAGTTCTCGCTATTCCTATAGGAAAGGCGGTGGACAAATTCAACAGAAAGCTGCCACTCTTGGGAGCATATGTAATGTTCGGGGTTTCAATGTGGCTTTACGTAAATGGAGATGTGCTAAGGCTCTTTGTTTCTCTCGTGTTGGTGGGCGCGGCGCAGGTTATGATGAACTCGGCTTTTGGTGCTTTGCAAGCTGATCTTGTTCCAAAGGAACAACGTGGGAAGGTAAATGGCTTCACTAACTTTGTAAATTTCATATTGATGGCGTTTGGCAGCCTTATTGGAGGTATCTTGTACGAGCATGTTTCTCCACAGCTGCCCTTCCTTCTTGCAATAGCTTTTACTGTCCCCGCCTTCTTTGTGACGCTTACTCTAGTTCATGAACCGGAAAAAAGAGAAGAATAAACATAACAACAGCCAAAAAGAGGTTAAAGCTGAATATGACTATACTAAGTACATTTTTTATACGAGTTGCCTCTCATTTAAGGACATGCAAATCAACTCCATGAAAGTAACATTGATTCAAATAACGTTATGGGCAGTCATGGCAGCGCTAGTTTGTGTGGCAACTCTACTCATACGAATTCCGAATCCTATGGGAGGATATTTTAACGTTGGAGATGTGATGGTTTTTGTTAGTGCATTAACCTTCGGGCCTGTTGTTGGCGGTGTTGCTGGAGGAATAGGCTCGTCATTGGCAGATATAATTGGATTTCCGGTATTTGCAATCCCAACTTTGTTCATAAAAGGTGCAGAGGGCTTCCTTGCGGGTTTCATTACGAATAAAAAGAGTGTTTTTCGAGATATATTCGCTGTGATTGTGGCTGGAGTTGAAATGATCGTTGGATATTTCATAGTTGAAATATATCTATGGGGACCAGAGGCCGCATTGTTAGAAATCCCTGGGAATATAGGTCAAATAGTCATTGGAGGGCTTATAGGAATCCCCATAGCTGTAGTTTTACGAAAAAGATTGCCTCAAATTATGCGAAGCTAGCTAACTTTTTCGACGCACTACACATTTTAGTATTTAAGGCTCTGCTAACATGCTACTAAATAGTAACGTCAAAATAGAATGAATTTAAAGCACTATGAGGTTACGAGCATATGAAACTTCCCTATGGAAAAGTTCCGCCGGAAATCCTTAAAGAAGTAATTCTCAAACACTTAGGCTCAAAACGTAGAGAAGTTGTTGTAGGGCCATCTTACGGTTTAGATGGCGCTGTAATTGAAGTTGGAAACAAGTTACTCGTTACTTCTATGGATCCAATCACTGGTGCTTTAGAAAGAATAGGATGGCTAGCGGTAAACATAAATGCGAACGACATAGCCACCTTCGGCGTACAACCAACCTTCTTCTCCTCCTGCCTTCTACTGCCCGAAAACGCAACAAGAAAAACTGTGAGAACCATCTGCGAACAGATAGACGTGGGAGCCAAAAAACTGGGCTTAGCCATAACTGGCGGGCACTCAGAAACCACGCCCAACCTGCTATTCCCCATAGTTATCGGTTGCTGCATGGGCATAACTGAAAAAGGATGCTATGTAACAGCACAAGACGCGAAAGCTGGCAACATGCTAATACTAACGAAATCTGTGGGAATAGAAGGTACAGCTATTCTGGCAACGGACAAGCACGCTCAACTTGAGAGAAAGATAGGAAAATCAACCTTGAAAAAAGCTGAAAATTTCTTCAACCACATAAGCATAGTGAAAGAAGCAATCTTAGCCTTCCAAACAGGCCACGTGACGGCAATGCATGACCCAACAGAAGGCGGAGTTGCAGGCGGAATACATGAATTGGTTGATGCTTCAAAAGTAGGGTTCAAGGTTTATGAAGAAAAGATGCCAATTGCTGAAGAAACATTAAAAATATGCAAATTCTTCCAAATTGATCCACTGCAACTCATCGCCTCCGGAAGCCTGTTAATCGCTGTGAAAAGAAGCGCTGCCAACAAAGTTGTGAGGGTTCTTGAAAAGAACAAGATTGCCGCGGTCATTATAGGTGAGCTTCTGTCTTCTCCAGAGAAACGGATTGTTGTACACAAAGATGGCCGCATAGGAGAGTTTATCAGACCAGTGTCCGATCATCTTTGGCTAGGCTTAGAAAAATAGCCAATTCTACTGCTTTTTTAAGAATTTAAATGCGTGTCTTGGCCTTTTCAACCTTTTGATTTTTTCTCGGAGCTTTTTATAAACAAAATAGTTTCTCAAGTCTCTGCAGACTTCAAACACTATATCTTCCTCATGAGTGTGAACAACGCTGAAATCTGGATCTAAAACTATCTTGTATCCTCTTGCAAGCATTTCTAAGGTCCAGTCATAATCTTCACCGCCGTATTCTCTTGTTTCCGGGATTATGTTTAACAGATTTTCATCGAAAGGATATTCTTTCCATCTTGATTTCCGGATGATACAATTGATTGTAGAGATCCAACTTATCATTTTCATCTGTTCTTCAACTAGAAGAAACAATCTCTTTTCGAATCCTTTATTTGACGGTAAGAAAAAACCACTTACACCAGCCACATTTTCATCTTCAAAATGCTTCAATCCACTTTCCAGCCAACTCGATGATGTAGGCAAAGAATGCCCGTTAGTGATGCACACCAGTTCCTCCTTTGAAGAAGCTACGCCAAGGTTCACTGAATATGGATGTGAGAAGTCTTCATGTCTAAAAGTTAGAAGCTTAGAGTCAGGATAGTTTTCCAAATTTCTACGTACAAACCGTATTTCATTTTCACTTTCAGAATCCATCACAATCAATATTTCAGAAGGACTTATTGTTTGATGCAGCAGGCAATCTAAGACACCGCTGAATAGTTTTTCTCGCCCAACGCATCTGATAACAACTGAAACAGTCATTTCAACTCTTCTACCAAATGTTAAGCACTTTCTCTTTCAGCACAACTTTGATTTCCATGTAACTCTAGAATAATCAAATGTAAAAATTTTTTTCCTTTCTCCAACCAGGGCGGGCTTTAACTTTTAGCTTCAATATTACGCAACAAGTTTTGATATAAAACAATAACTGCGTAGAAAGCATACGATAACAACAACTGAGGACAACGAATCGCGAATTTAAGTTCATTGGCAACTAAGGAGACACTTTTCTTCATTGTCCAGACAATTGTTGGTCGGTGGTGAATGCAATATGGTTCATAAGCGGAAATCACCTTGTATCCTTTCATACAAATCCATGATTTGATGTAAGCGTCTTCATATATGTGCAGATTAGAAGGGATATGAATATCTTTGACCGCTTCATATCGCACTAATAAGTCGTGGGTTCCACCTCTCTTGCCAAAAATCTTCATTGTAATTCTTTCAAATAATTTTAAGATCGTTGTGTTTTTCAGTACTGACCAAACTTCTACGCCCCAAATTGCGCCTACACCGTCTTTCAGAAGCTTGTTCGCCTTTTCGAACCATCCGTTGCACAAAATGACATCACTGTCAACGAACATAAACCATTCAGATTTGACTGCTTCTATAGCTTTCTGTCTCGCTTTTCCTCTCGTTCCCCGCCCACTGAGAAGAACAACATTATTGTATTTTTTATCAAACTTTCTGATTATCCTTAACGTTTTATCTGTTGAACAACCGTCCACCACAATTAATCGGTTAACCGGAACATTCTTGTAAATGGAGTTCAAACATTTCCCTAAGGTTTCTTCGCTGTCTTTCGTTAGCACAACTACATCTACCTTCATTAGGACGCTCAACTCGTTGATTTTAGGTATGTTCGATGGCCTACTAGGTTCTTTCAGTCAACAAAACACTTATAACATTTATGCTTAAATAACCGAGCTACTTAGCCTAAGATTAAAAACCTTCAATGGAGTATTCCGTATGAGGCTCTCCTCCCGCAAAGTTCTTAGCCTATTTAAACGCTCTCTTGCTTTCAACAAGCCTCATCATGTACAGTGGATGCTTACACATCGCTGTAATTATCGCTGTAAAAGCTGTGATGTGTGGCGAAATCAGAAGCCTACAGCGGAATTTTCTACCGAGGAAGTGATAGCGGGACTAAATGTTCTTCGCAAAATGGGAGTCATAGAAATTGTCCTCTCTGGAGGAAATCCCCTTCTACGTGAAGACATTGGAGAAATAATCGAATATGCCTCTAGATACTTCATCACAACAATTTATGACAATGGAAGCCAAGCGGTAAGAAAGATAAATGCATTGCAGAAAGCGGATTTCGTCGCCATATCTCTCGACACCATGAACGAGAAAAAATATGATTATCTGAAGGGAGTCCACGGCGCTTGGAAAAACGCGCTAAATGCTATTCAAACTCTGCATAACCAAGGAATCACAGTAGGTGTCTCGCCCACAATTTCACAACTCAACATGCATGAGATTCTGGATTTCACAGATCATTTTACTGAAAGGGGAATTCCAGTCGTTTATTGTTTATATCAGCATGATACTCTTGACCAGCCAATGTTTCAAATAGGAGAGAAAAACAAAGAGCTTGAAATCATGGATAATGAAGCTCTCGCAAGAATCTGGGATGCGCTTGTCGAAAAGAAACACAAACGTCAAGGAATTCTAATAACGAGAAAAATGCTAAACACCTTGAAAGGACTATATTTAAATGGACAAAGACCTTGGGAATGCAAGGCTCTTCAATCCTTTTTCACGATAGACCCTCTAGGCAAGGTAGCTGGTTGTCATCTTCAAAACCCCGTTGCAACAGTCTTCGATTTGCCTGAAGTATGGAACAGCCAAAAATTTGAAACCTTGAGAAAGATGTACAGAGAATGCAAAAGCTGCTCCTACATGTGCTATATGTTCTATTCTCTCCACGCAAATGTCCAAGGCAATATCGAAATAATAAGAGACCAATGGAAAAACGCCAAAATAGTACTGCCTACTAGGACACGTTGAACTTCAACGTTTGCTTAGACAAATAGCGTTCGCAAAAAATTAAAGCAAGAGTCAGAGCTTGTAGCCGATTTTTCTGAGAAATTCCTTTCTTGCCTTCACATCGCTTTCAGTTTCAATTCCTTTGCTTTTCAAACCATCAATTACGCCCAATATTCCCCTGCCTTGCCCAGTCTCACAAACAACAACCTGTAGTGGATTAGCTGTAGCGGCGTAGATTGTGCACACTTCTGACACATTTTTGATTTTGTTTAAGACGTTTATGGGATAGGCGTTTTTGACGAAAATTACAAAGCAGTGACCACAGCTGAGTTCGAATGCTTTTTGAGCAGCTAGATGCTTCAGTTCCTCGTCGTTACCTTCACTCCTCACCAGACATGGACCAGAGCTTTCGCAGAAACCTATACCGAATTTCACGTTTGGAGCAGAATCTACCAATGCCTCATAAAGATCTTCGACTGTTTTTATGAAATGTGCCATGCCTAGAATAACATTGCAATCTTTTGCCACCTCAATCCTCACTACTTTGAGATCCAACATATCTTGCCATTGCCTCTAGACTAGTACTGCATTCTCGGTATTTTTTATGTTTGGTTAAGGTTTTAATGGCGATATCGCTCTGAGTCGTTCTACAATTTTTGGCAATACCTGGAGAATGTAATCTATGTCCTCTTCGGTGTTGTACTTTCCAAGTGAAAACCTTAAACTGCCACGAGCTTCTTCCGGTTTTAATCCGATAGCGAGAAGCACGTGACTTGGCTCTCCAGACGTTGAGGAACATGCAGATCTTGAGGAGGCAGCTATTCCTTCTGTGTCGAGGCCTAGAGCCACGGCTTCCCCTTCTATGAAAGAGAATCGGAAATTAGTGTTGTTGGGAAGTCTCTTTACGGGGTGCCCGTTAAGGTATGCGGCTTTGATTTCTAACACGGCTTTTATCAGTTTGTCACGCAGGTGGGTAAGGCGTTCTGTCTCTGGCTTCATTTCTTCTTTTCGAAGTTCCACTGCTTTAGCAAATCCCACTATTCCCGGTATGTTTTCTGTTCCGGACCGTAAGCCGAATTCATGTCCACCTCCGTGTATTAAGGGCTCGATTTTAAGGTCTTTGTCGATATATAGAGCACCTACTCCCTTAGGTCCATATAATTTATGGGCGTTGATTGTCATAAAATCAAAGTTCATCTCTTTGACGTTGATTGGTAGTTTGCCGAAGCTTTGAACTGCGTCTGTGTGGAAAAGGGCGTCGTGCTCGTGGCATACCCTCGCGATTTCTCTAATTGACTGAATTGTTCCGATTTCATTATTCCCGTGGACAACAGATACAAGTGTCACGTTTTCCTTCAGTGTCTCTTCAAGAGCTTCCATTTTCAGGAAACCATACTGGTCAACTGGTAAGTATGTAACTCTAAACCCTTGTTTTTCCAACCATTTTGCAGAATTTAATATGCAGTCATGATCAATTGTTGAAACAGCGATGTGGCATCGGGTTTTGCCTTCTTTGAAGGCATATCCTTTCAGTACTAAGTTGTTAGCTTCTGTTGCGCTTCCCGTGAATATCAATTCGTCTGCATCAGCGTTCATCAACTTCGCTATAGTTTCTCGAGATTTTTCTAAGGCCCTTTTTGCCTCAACACCGAAAGAGTTCAAGGAAGAAGCATTACCGTAGAATTTGGTGAAGTAAGGTTTCATAGCTTCAACTACACGAGGGTCGACTGGTGTAGTAGCGGCATAGTCAACATAGATTTTTTTAATCGCGAACCACTCCTTCAAT
>JAOZHR010000018.1 GCA_026014805.1 Candidatus Bathyarchaeota archaeon
CAATGTTAGTTTGTTTGCAGCAAAAAGAAGCACAACATCTGCAGTTTTCGGACCCACACCTGGTAACCCAAGCAGCTTTTCACGAGCCTGTTCGAACGGTGTTTCAAATATGAAGTTGAGGGAACCGCCAAAATCTTCTAAAATGATGTTGGAAATCTTCTTTATGACCCTCGCCTTGTTGCGATACAAACCAGCCACTTTAAGAGCCTCTTCAATTTCTGCCAAGTCAACCTTCGAAAGAGCTTCGGGCGTTAACTCAAACTTCTTCGAAAGATTTTCGAAGGCTCTAGCCGTGTTTCTGTCATTTGTGTTCTGCGAAATCACAGTGAAAACGAGTGTTTCGAAAGGATCTCTTTCTTTTTCACGCCAATTTGGCAACTCAAACTCTTTTCGAAGCACTTTCAAAATTTTGTTTGCTCTTTTCTTGGACATGTTGTACGTCGCCAATTGAAACAACCATTGAACAAGCCTCATCTATATAGCTTGTTTTCTCTCTCTTTCCATTTATGCTGTCAACTAGATAGCGTACTGAAGAATCTGAGCGGTGCGCGTCATTTGGGATTTTATGGAGCCGATGTTTGTCCGTATTTGCTGACAATAGTGACTATGTCGAAGATGTCTATTACGCCGCCGTTCGGAGCCACGTCAGCGCCTGGGAACCAGTTCTTGTCTGGCTTGCCAGTTCCTTGAGAGCCATAGGCTCCTGCAGCAGTCACTACGTCGTAGATGTCGATTTTGTAGCTGCCACTGCGTGGTTTTGGTCCGGTTTCGAATTTCCAGGCGAAGTCGATCTCGCCTAAAAGTGGTGTTTCCATCCAGTAGTAGGGATTCCGCTTCAGCGTCAGGCTACCATCTACTCCAGGAGTGAACGCGGTTGCGTAGTACATCCCAGCGCCCTCAAAAATTGTCTGCCAAGACAAATCGCCAGGTGTGTAGCCGATGGCGTCTCCATATTGCCAGTAGTCTACAACAACTATTGCGTTGGCTGTCAGGTTTACGAAAACTTCCAGCTTACCCTCTGGGTCATATGGCAATTCGTTTTGTTCAATTATGTTGTAATCACTGAATATGTTTATGGGGGTACCGTTCACTGTTACCGAGTTTATCCAGACTGGCTTGCCGCTTAAGTTGACAGGGCCTGGAGTTGTAAGGTTGATTCCTTCAACGAAAGTTTCCGTGCTCTGGCTTCCGAGTGTGGGTTGCTGCATCCACGTATCCATTGGTAGAATGTACCCGGCAGCTTTGTAGGTGTTCCAGTAGCTTAAGGAGTCGAAGTAAATGTCAACCTGTTGCGTGTCGACAATGTCAATGTGATGAAGGGAGTCGAACGTGGAACTCCACCAGTCTGCTGGGGCTTGAATTATGTACCAAGCGCTGAAGAAGAAGTGGCTAGTGTTAATGTTTGCTTTCTGATTACCTGTTACTGGTTCTGCAAAGTAGGAATCATTTCTGAGCCACTTTGTAATTTTTGTTTTATTCACACCGCTATCATTCCAGAATCCAATCTTCCAGTCACGAACAAAACCAGCTTGATCAACTGAAAGGTCGTATGGATGGACATCGAGACCTCCGTGGAGGTTCATTCTGTCTAAGCATTGCATGTCGTAGAACCAGTCTGAGTAGATGATGTTCATAGTCACAGGCAGGCCTATAGTTCCAAATCCGATGGTTGATCCGTCTGCCTTGTAGGCGTTCATAAAGGTATAATCGTTTTCAGGTCCAAAACCCTCCACGTTAACGACGCCAAGCAGGTTCTTGCTGTAAGCCCAGTAGCCCACATTGCTAAACAACGGGATGGTTATACATTGTTCGGTGAAGTAGCCCAAAGCTTTCATAGTATTCTCGACAATCTCATCGCGGATAAGATCATAGTTAGCTTCGTATAGAAGTTGATCCAGTTTGGGATAGTTGGGGCTGCCATTGCAGTCAACGCCAGTAACGTAGTTGGGGCCCCATCTATACCAAAAGGGATGGCCATACAAGGAGTACAAGTATATAGGCGGGAATCTTCCAAGGCTCCATCCACCTGTGTAAATGTGGTAATCCATGTCACGAAACACCCTTTCCGTGAGAACTGGGTACGGTACGGTCACAGGTATACCATGCTTTCTCATGTTGTCGACAAGCAGATTGCCAGCCTCAAACCGTCTGGAATCGTCAAATCTAATCACGGCGATCAATTCATCTAAGTCTTGTCCTGCTTTTTGTGGGTGATCTGCAGGGTAGGTTCGGATTTTTTTGGCAGAACTTGGAAACGCCTGATCGTAGTATGGGTTATCTACAGTGCCTTGCATGAAGCCGGCTGCATCCAATGTGTCTGCTGCTGCTTTGGGATTATATTCGTAGGGGTAGTTTGGAAACCAATAGGATTCGTTTCGCCAACCTTTGTGCGGTGGTGCTATTGGCTGGTCGATTCTTTCAGCGAAACCTTCACAAATCGTCTCCACGATGTAGTCTTTATCAACTAAGAATGCGAGGGCTTGTCTAAAGCCTTGGTAATTTGTGGGCGAACGTATGCCAGGATAAGTAGAAATGGTGCAGTTGTTGTTGATGTCAAACTGGTACATCCCTTGGTCGGCAGCAGGAGCTAACACGATGTTGGCGTCATTAATTGCGTCCTCAAACAGATCTGTTGTGAGCTCATAGCCAATTATGTCGATTTCGCCCGTCTTCAACGCCAAATATGCCATAGTTATGTTTGGATAGAAGTTAATGATGAGGTCTTCAGTTCTAGGTCCTCTCGTCGCTGATTCTGCAGCTACAGCGTTTGGTATATTCGTTGATATTGAAAACACTAAAATGAGCATCGACACTGAAAGAGATACTTGCTCAACTGTTCTTTTCAATTAGTTTTTCTCCTTTCTTGGTAGCTTTCAATTCGTAAGGATACATTCAAAACTACCTAATTATGGTATTACTCAAAAAGACTTAAATAGGTTTTCTATGAATAGAAAACATGATTTTCCCAGAATCTTCGTTTCTATGCGTCAATCTGTGAATAACTATTATAAACAGATTAACGTAATCAATCTTTATGCCAAACAAAGTTCATTGCGCCCATATCCTTGTAAAAACCGAGAAAGAGGCAAATGCGGTTCTGGAACGGTTGAAGAAAGGGGAAAAATTTGCAAACATTGCGAAGCAGGTCTCGCTCTGTCCGTCGGGAAAGCGTGGAGGAGACCTTGGAACGTTCAGAAGAGGAAAGATGGTGAAGGAATTCGAGAAAGCAGCTTTTGCCCTTCAAAAAGGACAGATTTCACCTGTAGTAAAAACGAAGTTTGGATACCACGTAATAAAGAGGCTTGAATAGGCTAAAATCCTTCTTCAAACAACCGTCACTAAACACTAAATACTGGCAATACAAAGCTAATTATGACATGGTGACTTGAATGCCCAGAGCAACAATCGTGAAAGAAGAAATTTCAGAGAAAAACATGCACTTTTTGGCTATCTACATAGAGACCAAAAATGCGAGTTTGGTTCTACTTAGCGAAGCGGAAGACCAGCTAGGCACCTTAGCAGCATCCGTGCCATCTACTGAGCTACGAATTCAACCGCTTTTATCTTCAGTGCTTTTGGGGGATAGAAACACTACAACAGCACGTATGCTAGCAGAACGTCTCGCCGCCAAAACTGGGAAGATAGGACTCGTTTCCGTATACCTCAAAACTGTAAGTGAAACCGAAGCAAATCCAGTCCTCATGAAACTCTTCGAAAGAGTAACCACAGTAAGCAAAGCAGAACAGAAACATCGTGAAGGAGAGAGCATTAATACATGAGCCTACGAAGCTTTCTTCAAGAAACAGAAAAAAAACAAGTAGTGCGTGTAAGAGAAAGAGTGCCGCCACATGTCTGTCTTCCCATGTAGAGACAAAACCTAAAAAGAAGCCAACCGTAAATCCGTGTTAGCTTATATGCCGAGTTCAGAATACTAATGTGGTTGTGAATCTATGTCCTTAAAGGTTGAAGATGCGATGGTGAAAGAAGTCATTACGATAGACGAAAAGTCAACGATAAAAGAAGCAGCAGACGTGATGAACAGATTTGAAATCGGCTGCCTAATTGTCACCAAAAACGGCAAAGCAGTCGGCATACTAACAGAACGAGACTTACTAAAGAGAGTGGTAAGCCAAACAAAAAACCCTAGAAAGACAAAAGTGGAGACTGTGATGTCAAAACCTCTCATCGTCGTGGAACCAGACATGGACTTAGAAGAGGCTGCCAAATTGATGTTTAAACTGAAAATAAAAAAACTTCCAGTAGTTGAAAGCGGACGACTCGTGGGACTGGTGACACTCACCGATCTTGCACGTTTTCAGCCACAGATGATTCGCATCCTCAAAAAACTAAGCAAACAAATGGCGCCAAAACGAATGAAGAAAGTCGTCAACTACTACGTCGTGTAATCGCTCAAAACACATTTTGGCGAGACAATTAAGGAAGAGTAAACTCCCATTCGCACCACATGTTTTCTGGATGTGGACCTGGAGGGCATATATTGCATACTACTTCTATGTTTGGATTGAACTCCTTTGCAAAACTTTGGAGATAGCCAAATCGCACTTTCTTGCACTGGAACTCATCTAAGCCCTTTCTTATTCGCGTTTCTTGAGTTCGACAACGTGTCACTCGGAAAATCCCTCTCTTAACTGACACTTCGGATTCCTTTTCTGTTTGATATAGAGCCCAGCTCGTGTTTTTCAAAGTTTGAATCAGAGCTGCAACATTGTTCTCTTTTACGTCTAAAGTTTCCTTCAGTTCCCTGGCTTCAATTTTGCCCATGATTTTCCAACAATTCGCATCGATTTGGGTAGCTGCCTCTGTGTCAAATTTTTTTTCTATTCCAAGAAAGTAGAGCCCATCAACCCGCCAAAGATTCTTGATATGCAAAAGGAAAAGCTTGAGAAGTTTATCTTTAGGAGTGTTGTCTAACATTTCCAAGTCTGTTCTAGTAGGCCAACTCATCATGAGCACCAGTAAATGGTTGATGACTATTTCCATAAACATACATAAGTTTTCAGCTCCTGTGCGTTCTGAATATTAATCCTCACTTCATAAGTTTAATATTGTTTTGATGTAGAATTTAGAGATAAGCGCATAGCGCGAATGGTGTGCAACCCCAAATAATGGGGATCACGCATACCCTTTACAGGGTATCCTAAATAGCGTTTGATTTTTTTCTCCAAATTTTTTTTCTTCTCCTTGTCGTCTATCTTGGCGCGTTATTTTCACGCTATACATCATTTCTGTTGTATATCGGGGTATTTCTCTCTTATTTTGGCGTCTGCTATTTTAGCAATAGTGGCGTTGGAGATCAACACATGTTTGACATTCATGAGGTCGGCCAAGTCTGCTGGTTTTTGATCTTGAGTTATAAGCAATAAGTTGTTGTCCTTTGCATATTCCACGACTTCCTTGTCTCTTGCTCCTTGCAGTCCTACGTCCTGTACAGTCAACACGTCCCATCCCAAAATCTCGAAATATTCTTTCAATCCTGCATACATTTCATCAAGTAGAAGCTTCAATGAGACCAACTCGTTCCATTACAATTTGAAACATCATATTTATAGCATTGTTTACGTCGCGAAGAATGTGACAGCAGAATCGTCAAACAAGAGTTTTCTGTTCCATGCTTGAAGTGAAATTTGACGTTCTCACTCCTATCAGTCTTATCTTTCTATTTCTGGTGAGATATGGCTGAATGAGTTCTCTAGCAGTTTTTTGGATGCCTTGCAGATTGTTAGTGAAAAGAGACAGTGCCTTTCCATGGGTGTTAGTTTCGAAGTTCTCGTAGCGGATTTTGATAGTTACCGTTTTGAAATGCAATTTGCGTTCTACGAGTTCTTCATAGATTTCTTGGCTGAGTTTATCTAATGTTTCGAAGACTAACTCAAAGTCAGATATATCTTCTTCAAAAGTGGTTTCTCTGCCCACAGACTTGACTACGCCTCTCTCAGCAAACTCACTGTTATCAACTCCGCGGGATGAGAGGCGATATTGAGCGCCCATTATGCCGAACTTTTCAGTTAAAACTGACACGTCAAAAGCAGCTAGGTCGCCTATTGTTTTTATACCGATTTCGTTTAATCTGCGCACTGTTTTCTTGCCTACCCACAACAGTTTCCGTACATGTAGCGGAGCCAGAAAACCTTCAACTTCACTCTCTTCAACAACTGTTATCCCATTAGGCTTCCTAAAATCACTTGCTATCTTCGCTACAAATTTATTGTGTCCAACACCTATCGAACAGGTAAGCCTCTCTTTCTTATAGATCTCACGCTTTATTTCCTCTGCCAACCGTCTTGCATCTCTAAGATTGTCTATTTTTAGGCTAACATTGAGAAAAGCCTCGTCGAGCCCCCATTGTTCGAATTTATCTGTATATTTCTGGAGAATAGCCATGATTCTGGATGAGGCTTGAGCATAAAGCTTGTAGTTAGGTTTTATATATACGGCGTCGGGGCAGAGTTTCCAAGCTCTTGAGATGGGTATTCTAGACTTTACACCATATTTCCTTGCCTCGTAGTTACAGGTGCTCACCACTCCTCTTCCCTTTCCCTCTTTTGGGTCAGCCCCAACAATAACAGATATTCCTTTGAATTCTGGATGCTCTCGCTCTTCAACTGCAGCGTAGAACTGATCCATATCAACATGAAAAATTATTCTGCCTTTGGCTACCTCTCTACTACCTTTTCGTACCAATGCACTCAACCACTCAAGATGATACTTATTCCTACTGTTTTATTGTACTTCAGCGCATACATAGGTGTTTTTCTGATCTTCAAAGCATTCCTCTAGAAAAACTGCTCTATTGTCTTCAATATCAAATGGAAAAGTTTAAGAGTTCTATCTAAAAAGATGTGTGTCTTAGCACGTGGGTACAAATGCTTTGTGATGCTGTACACTAAATTTTGGCAAGCTTTTTTCTTTGAAGTGGGGAGTTAATGATTTCGCGTAGCAGGTTCTGGGTTGGGATTACCACGGAAGCTTTAACCATGCTTTTCAAAGTTCGTATAGGTGTGTGGGTGATTTGAGTAGATGCTTTTAGCAGCTCTAGATTCCATTCAATGGCAGCTAGTTTCTTTTCGATTGGAAATGCGTATTTTTCATTTTTTTGGCTCATGGCTTTCGGACCTCCAAACTTATATCTCTTATATTGCTATATAGGATGCTTATTCCTTCAGAAACAATGTTCCCGAAATCGACATATTCAGCTAATGAAAGCTTCTTTTATACACTTCATATAGAAGCTTCTTCAAGAGTTTGTATTTCATGCGGATAAGTAGCTCTATGCATCAGAAACACCACAACAGCAATTATAGCTACAATGACAATTCCACCACCAGCAAACACCAAAAATCTAGGAACAACATAAACAGAAGCAATTCTACTGTCCGCTCCCGCATATTCATCGTCTCCAGACCACGTTGCTTTTACATGATACTGTCCCCATAGCGGTGGGTTCCACGAAAACGTATATCGCCCATTTGTATCTAACTCCACAGTCCCAATAGAGAACCAATTACCATTTTCTACGGCGTACAACGTGACTGTTCCATTCGAAATTGAGACAGAAACTTGCCCAGTAATCACCACCGCGCTTCCTTCCACTATAAAGCTTGGTGAAATCGTCAAAGATATTGCGGAAGATTCGAATGTTCCGAAGCTTGATGAAATTTGCCCTGGGGCAATCTGCTCATAATTCTCCAACGTGACAACTGCTACTTGAGCTCCTTCTAGCTCTGAGGGGCACTCTCCAACTCTCCAACCATTCTGCCAGTCGTCACCAGTACATTCCGCCATGTAGTATCGGACGCCTCTGTAGTCAACGTATGAAATTGTTGTTCGTACGTCCGCTGGAGGGCTAGGAAGGTTTACGCCGATGTTCATGTGGCTTTCATGTTCATAATAGAGTAGGACAATGTTCAAGTTTTGTGATTTCATCAACGACGCTGCAACATATGAAAGCAAATCACAATCTCCTTTGTTTTCGACGATAGTTTCAACGGGATATTTGGTTTCTTCAACAACTTGATATGGAATCTGATGAACCACCATGAGAACCGCGTTCACGAAATCTTCCTCATCAGGAAAGATGCTTCTAATGTCTGCAGCCACAAGCGCCAGCGAATAAGGAGTTACAAAACTCGCGAAATTGTCCTGAGTTAACTGATGGCTCTTTTGCTGATAATATTCGTATAGCAAATACGTTGTTGAAAGGGTGAGTTGATAAGTGGACTGTCCTTTGAGTAGAGAATATTTCTGCTCATAGTTTTGAGCAAAGCATACTCTCGAGAAAATTAAAGCCAAAAAGACCCCCGTGACAATAGCCGCAACAAGTTTACCAGCCGTTTGTCGACGCATAGGACATCCCACAAAGGAACTTTCTAGTTTCGACATGAAAAGGTCTATGAAATGGGAATCTGAATCTCTAGACAGTAATTATACCATACAATAATCGCGTACATCCAGTTAGATGTAGATGTATACAGTGTCTTTGTCTATTCGTACTACTTTTCCATTGGCCTTACAGAAGTCAAAAAGAATCTGCCGCATTCCTCTCAAAGTCTTTACTTTCTTCGCTTTCTTGCCCCAATCTGGATCAGCCAACAACCGCACAACAACATCCAAACTGGCGACACATTTGTTGCAACGCAAAGAGATATTCTCCTTTCCCCAGTCTTTCACAGAAAAAGCAACTATTTCAATGATAAAGTGATTATTCCCGCAATCGACTTATATCTATCTAAAAAGCTGAAAGACATTAAATGGATTACCGTGATGCCAAAAAGGCCCAAATGTACTTCTTTGCAAAAAAAGGTTGGGCATTTCTCTAACGCAAACGCGCACTATGTATAAGAAAACGGAAAAACAGGCGCAAAGCACACTAAGTAATATGCTCGAAGATTTGAGTGAACTTCTCCAAAATTCTGAAAGTCAACCCCCAAACCACATTTCCTTCCACAAAATAAGCTGGGACTTCTCCGAAAGGGAAATCAGCAGTTCCTCTGCATTCTCGCAATTTTTTCACAAGAGCCCAAACATACCCTTCTAATTCTTCGCTCAGTATTATTGTGGGCTCATGTTCTAAAAGGATGACAAAAGAAGCTACTAGCAGCTTCGGCCTCACAGTTGACCTCGTATGTTCCAGCACTCCCAGAAAGCGACAACGATTAGCAATGTTTATGTTGGTCTCTTCAAGTGTCTCCCTAACAACGGTCTGTATTATATCCCGATCTTTCGGGTCACGTTTTCCACCGGGGAACGCCATCTGCCCTGACCATGGATCCAAAGGGCGCTCTGTCCTTTTCACTAGGAGAATGTTAAGACCTTGATCTGCAGGCTCCAGCAAAAGAGCAACTGCGGCATCTATATTTTGCGCTTCTGATGCAGGTTTCAGCTTTTGCGACAAGCTTCTTATGGTTTTAGTATAGTTTGGCATTATTGTCTCCCATTGAAGATGACTTAATTCAGCTTCCATGTAAGAAGCGGTATTCAAGAAGTTTTTATAGCACACACTCTTAATGTTTTCGAGTGAGTTGCAATGAACGAGAAGGTCAAAGAAAAAGTTGAGAAGGCAATCGAAGAGATAAGACCGAATCTACAGGCTGATGGTGGTGACATTGAACTTGTCGATGTGGATAATGGAGTTGCTAAGGTTAAGCTGAAGGGGGCATGCGCAGGTTGTCCAATGTCAACGATGACGATAAAGTGGGGAGTTGAAAACTTCCTAAAGCGAAAAGTGCCTGAAATAACAAAAGTTGAAACGGTTTAGAAAAACTGTATGGACTCGCAATAATTGCTTGTGCGCAAGAACTGATCGTAAGTTATCTCTGTGTTTGATTCGAAGTTTTAATGAAACTCTCCGCGTAAGATTTGTTCTGGTTCTCATCAGTTGCATTACTAGAAAACCGGTCGTACACGTGCCATGCTCTCAAGGACCCAGCCTAAAGCGATTGTCGCTATACCGAGGCTGAACGTTACGAAGCAGTCTAGGATAAAAATCCATTCGAAACCGCTAGCCGCGCGAAAATATAATGTGAGCGCGTTATATTGAAAAACGGATAAAATGACTAGAGCTGCTCCAATTATGTAAAAACAAACTCGTGCAATGACCTGGCTGGTTGTTAACCGATGCGTATAAGCCAAATATTTTTTGATGCTTTCAACCTCTTCTGCTCGGTTACGTGTAGATGTTCTTAACTCTTCCAATTCTTTTTCAAGATCCTTGAGGCGTCGTTCAGCGAATGTTTCCATTTCTTTGCGAAGACGGGAGTGTCTTGTCTCCTTCTTGTAAAGGGTCAAAATTGCTTTTTCTCTACTTTTTCCTTTATTGCCTAATTTTTCTATGTCATAATTTAATGACAACTCAGGGTTTGCATGTCCCATCCTTTTGTAAATCTCAATAAGCTCCTCATACATTTTTTCGGTTTTTGCAGATGGCATCTTATTCACAAAAAATACAGATGTTTCAATCACATTTAAAGGTTTGAGAATTCATATAATTCCCTGAAGAGAATCAAGGATGAACCTTGACGAAATAAAAGCGCGACTCTCGGCATTTAATCGAGAGAGCGGTGGGGTGGAATGAAGAAAGTAACGCAGAGAATCGTCTTCATACTGCTGGTAACTGTTATATTGACGCTTACTCCCAAAATTTCAGTTTCCGCTGCTGAATTACCGATGGAAATGCCGATTGTCTACGTGGATCCGCAGGACGCTTTTGCCGCCGTAGGAACAACTTTCAACGTAAGCGTTAAGGTTTTCAACCTCACGGATAGCTTCTATGGGACCGATGAGGAGTGGCTACCGGGTGAACCCCTACCGCCTCCAGGTTCGCGTCATAATTATTCTCTAGGCCACATGTATGGCTTCAGTATCAACTTCAGCTGGGATCCTGAGGTACTAGCATATGTCAGCCGTCTTGTCAAGACGCCAATAGAAGACCATCCAGACGGTGTTCTTTACGGACCAATATTTGAAATTCAAGACGATGTAAACTCAACTGAAGGCACATATTCCGTCAAACAAAACTCCGGATTTCCTATATTTCCCATTGAGGGGTTTAATTGCCATAACAGAAGCGCGACGGTGTTTACAATAACCTTCAAAGTAAAAAAGGCGGAGCCATGTTCACTGCACTTGGAGAGCGTCGAACTTTTGCTCGATCCTATCCTAGCGGCCGAGCAAATCTATTACATAATTCCCCATCACGCTCTAGATGGAGCATTTACTCCCGTAGAGATGACCCGTGTCACCAGCATTGATGTTGGTGCCTTGATTGGTACACAACTGCACAATCCGTTGATCTTAGGTGAAGATGCAATAGTGCGCGTTCTTGCCGCAAATGATGGAACGGTTCCAAACTCGTACAACTTAGTTGTTTATAACGACGCCATCCCTCAGGCAATGTGGGAGGGTGAAAATTTATCCCCGGGTGAAATGGAAACTTATACCTGCACTCTGAAAGCTGAGGATTTAAGGAGAGGGTTACACAAAGTTACAGCCAAAGCCACTATTTTATTTCGAAACACCACAATTGTTGATTCGGTCACTAAGGATTTTGTCGTTATCACCACTCCACTACTGAGTGTAAGTTCACCGAACTACATACGTGAAAACGAGACAGTAATCCTAAACGCTGAAAAAAGCTTTCATCAAGATCCAGACAGCCAAATTTCAAACTATAGATGGTCAGTCTACGAACCTGGCGGAACTGTTCCAGCTTACGAATACGAGGGCACAAGCGTGACTCATACATTTATCAGGAACGGAACATGGCGCATAATACTGGTAGCTCGAGACAATTGGGGAGTTACATATAATCCGTTGCGAAATGCAACCATACCATACCGAAAAGAGATGTTGCTCGACGTGCACACAGGAAACGAGTCACCTCCGTACGATTTCGCGTTTGTGCAGACAGTTGTACTCGTCGCCAGTATAATATTGATAGCTGTAATTGGCATCGTTGTTTACAGAATAAGGAAAAAGCATCGTTAGATGCCTTTGGTTGGCCATTGAAGGCGGAGACCAAAAGTTGAAGGCTTATGTATCCTAATGGAAATGTGTGAGCCAGACGGAACGTTACCTAATCTTTTCCGTGCTTAAACAGGGTGTTTACTTTTGATGCAGATGTAAACGTAGATCTTCGAGGCTTCTAAGGAACGTGTACCCTTTTTCTGTAACTTGGTACTTTTTCCCATATGTTTCGGCGGTTTCTTTGATGTAACCCATGTTAGTTAAGAAGAGTAGGTATTTGTTTAGCTGATCATAGCTTAGGCTGGCATGCTTCATGATTGCGTATTTTCTTCCACCTTCATCGTATCGTCTAATCGTCTTAAGTACGTCTCTAAAAATCGTGACTCTATCCCTATATTTGAATGAACACATCCTTACTGGGTCGAAGCCGAACATTACAAACAACCAATATAAATAAACGGTGTCCATGCTTTTTAGTGTTTTGCTTACGCGGCTTTTGGGTCGCGGGTTTGCGAAAATTATCATGGTGGCGCCGCCGGTAGGAATCGAACCTACGACCGACTGGTTAACAGCCTCAGCCTCTGATAAGCCCTACCAGAGTCAGCTGCTCTACCTAACTGAGCTACAGCGGCAACATAACGACTATTTTGACGAAGCTGGGAATATTTAAATCTTCATACGTCAAAACACAACAGTCTGAGGGTAAAGGAATGTCTAGACCAATGCGATTCCTTGTTTATCTCTGCTTCTCTTTAGGATTTCTGATCCTCCTACACCAGTACATTTTACATGGGGTCTTGTTTGAAATAGGAGACATCCACCACGAAACCTTTTCCATAGCCTTCTTCTCCCTCGGATTGGGCATTTTGCTTGGAACTGCCTGTAAAACTGGAAAACCTTAATTTCACTGTTACTCTACAAAATAGGGAAGAGGGCCCGTAGCTCAGCTTGGTTAGAGCGACAGGCTCATAATCGTCTGGAAGAGAGACCTGTTGGTCGGGCGTTCAAATCGCCCCGGGCCCACCACCCTTAAGTTTACTTGAAACGGCATCTTAACAACAAGAGACTATGAGAAATCAGTGTCAGGATGGATTGTTTGAGGCGTGAATACCCCGCAAAGCCTATCGTAGGCATAGGTGCAGTTATCATATGCAATGGCAAAATTCTTCTAGCTAAACGAGGTTCTGAGCCAGGTAAAAATAAATGGAGCATTCCAGGTGGTCTCGTTGAGCTTGGTGAAACTATGCAAGAGACGACCGTTCGAGAGGTAAAAGAAGAAACTAACCTTGATGTGGAAGTCCGCAGGTTGATCGACGTGGTAGATAACTTGGAGCCAGACGAAAAAGGCAGATTGCGCTACCACTTCGTTGTTCTCGATTTTCTTGTTCACTTGAAGGGAGGCAGTCTCCGAGCAGGAAGCGATGTTCTCGATGTGCGCTGGGTGTCTTTAGGCGAAGTAGAAGAACATGATTTGACAAAGACCTTTAGAGAGTTCTTTGAAAGGAACCGAGGAATGTTGCAAGGGTCTGATTCTTGCTAGAATATCAAAACAAAAAGATTAGCCTTTGATGTGTGCGTACGCTTTACTCTTTTTGGTTGCGTCGTTCCCTTCAACCTAGGCTTCTTTCGCGTTAGACCTTAGCTTCACCCTTTCGTCGATCCATTTTAGATATATATCATTTTATGTTGTATTTTGATTTTGGTAATATGTCGAATGCGGCGACTTGAGCAAAGCGGACATTGGCATCGAGTTGGTTTATCCTGTTCCCTCCTCCTATTTTTTGGCGTCCAGCAATGATTTGCCTCTATTTCGATGCATAAACACATTTTATTAAATCGTAAGATTTAATTAACAGTAATCGTGAACATTATAAAGGGGAAGTCTGTTCAATGGGAAAATCAAAAACGATTCCATTAGCCCGAGGTTTGGTAGGTGGTGAAACCAGCGCCATTTATGGGCAGCTTGAGGTATTTCTCACTAACTATAAGAACGTAAAAATTGTGATTAGGCGGAAGCCCTATTCCGATCGTTCAGACGTTAAATTTTCAATACCATTCACTGACTTGCAAGACATTATAGACATCCTGGACGCGGCTTTAGAGAAGCTTGACAGCTACTGGCTCTCAAGAGTTGCTACTAGAGAACTCGAAAAAAATCTACGTTCGAAACCGTTGCCCTGAGCGAAATAGTTCACAAACGCTAATGAAGCATTGTTAGCAGACTGCGCGCGCGCAGAGCAAAAAGCCTATATTCATAGTTGCTGTTTTGGCTGTACTATTGCAGTAGTAATAGTGTTGTTTAGTATGGTTGGTAAAAATGGTTCAAGCACAGATAGGGTTTTGATTAGGACGAACATGGGCGACATAGAGATTGAGTTGTATGATGATATGCCTATTACAGCAGGAAATTTTAAGGAGCTGGTCCAACAAGGGGTTTATGATGGCACTATTTTTCATAGAGTAATTGATGGCTTTATGATCCAAGGAGGAGACCCTACTGGGACGGGATATGGTGATCCTTCAATACCTACAATACCGGATGAATTTACGGATCATAACAGAAACAGTAGGGGCACAATAGCCATGGCAAATGCAGGACCAAATACGGGAAGCAGCCAGTTCTTCATCAATCTTGTAGACAATAACTATTTGGATAGTAAGCATCCTGTTTTTGGGAAGGTTATAGAGGGGATGGATGTTGTTGACAGCATCGGAAAGGTAGAGACAGATGAAAGTGACAGACCACTACAAGAAGTTAGAATAATCAAAGCACAACTTGTTGATTGACGTACGCGCGCGTAAATAGTCAGAAAATCTAGGAAATCAGGTTTCAACCTTTCTAAGACGTGTGAAAACCACTTGAAACAATTGATTAACAGTTTTCAGATTATCTACTCTTCAAATATCAGTGGAGGGTGTGTGGTTAGTAGCCCGGGAGAGATTCGAACTCTCGTCAGCGGGTCCAGAGCCCGCAATGCTTGACCGCTACACCACCGGGCTTCATACAGTCAAAAAATTAATCACCTCTAATAAATCTAATCCAGCTTAACATGTTTTTCCGTGAGTTTTTCTTTGTTCCATTGCGCGTCCTAGCTTATCTCTTGGAGTTTTCGTCAATCGCTGTGAAAAAGGTTGATGTAATTTACTCTTGCTCAGAAATGGGGTTCTTGATGTGAAATACCTTTTTTATTTCAGTTTTGTGAATCTGAAAGGCGAAACCGAAAGATTTATATATTAAGACCAAGCCTTAGGCTTTACTACGGCGGCCAAATGGGCGATTTTCAATTCCGAAGTTTCTGATGAGGAAATTAATGGTTGTGACCGGTTTACGCCAGTCTAGATCATAGAAGAGTATTGCTATGAGCAGGAAAACTATGGCGCGTCAGCGCTTAACGGATAAGTGTCCTGAGTGTAGTAGCTTGAATCTTATCCATGATTCTGACAGCGGGGAAACTGTTTGTGGTAATTGTGGGCTTGTTTTGCGTGAGCAGATGATGGATAAAGGCCCTGAGTGGCGAGCTTTTACACAGGAGGAAAAAGCCTCGCGTAGCCGAGTTGGGATACCTACATCATATTCAGTTCATGATAAAGGCTTGTCCACAGCGATTGGCCGTGTTGACAGAGATGCTTTTGGTCGCAAGTTACCGCTTTCGACACGGTTGCAGATGTGGCGGTTGAGAAAGTGGCAGATTCGGTCACGTGTTCATTCAAGTGTTGACCGAAATTTAGCGCAGGCCATGGCTGAGTTGGATCGATTGTCGGATAAAATGTATGTTCCGTCTTCGGTTAAGGAGAAGGCGGCGGTGGTTTATCGTAAGGCCTTGGATAAAGGTTTGGTGCGAGGCCGCTCTATTGCAGCTATTGCAGCTGCTTCTCTGTACGCGGCTTGTCGGACTACCCGTACACCGAGGACTTTACGAGAGATTTCTGAAGCCAGTTTAGTGGACAAGAAGGATGTAGCGCGGTGTTATCGATTGTTGTTACGTGAGTTGGATATTAAGATGCCTATTGCTGACCCGTTGACTTATGTTTCAAAGATTGCTGAGCAGACTGGAATTAGTGGGCCGACGCAGGGTGTGGCGATTAAGATTTTGCATGATGCAAAGCGTAAGCGAGCTGCGGCTGGAAAGGATCCGATGGGTTTAGCTGCTGCTGCTTTGTATATTGCTTGCTTAATGGCTGGAGAGAAGAAGACGCAGAAGGATATTGCTGAGGCTGCAGGTGTCACTGAGGTTACTGTTAGGAACCGGTATAAGACTTTGAAGAGGCAACTGAATATAGTGGTGCCAGACTAGCTTTTTAATATGTGGCTCTTAAATCGGGCTTTATAGTTCAGGCTTCTAAGATACTAAAGATACAGGTGTCACTCGGATAATGTATGTAATGCTAATCCTTGTAAGCAATGTTTGGAACGTATAAAATGGCTAATCTAAAAGCCGCACAAGCAATACAAACACTAAGAACTGCATCATTCTCTCTTAATATAACACTGCATAATATTCGGACAAACGGCGCACTCGTCAGGAATGTCAAGTTCCTCAGGACGACTACGCAGATATCCTAAGAAGTGCCTACAGCTTTTAGAAGGCCTAGTTGCTTGCGGGCTCGAAACAGCCTCTCCTGATGTTCTATTTTTATCAATGACTCCCAATTGCGAGAATAATGTTTCCTCCTCATCAATAGCTTTTATGTGCACATGCCCCAAATGGTCCCCTCCACCGCCTTCTAATAGCATCTCCAACCGCAACATGCAATGTGGACAAGCATAATACGTTTCACGGGGAAGCTTGGAATAATCTGTAACCATCACTGGCTGCTGAAACGATTGTCCGCATTTAGTATAGGGACAGGCAAGGTCTTCCTGCTTCAAAGATACCAACTTCATAGCGTCTATTAATACTTCAGATATTGTTTCTTAATAAACATTGCTGTATAAATGTACAACACTAATACACCTAGAAATAGGAGAGGGTTCTTTGTTTTTTCAGGGCCATCTCCCAATATATAGGAAGTAAATTACGGAAAGACTAAATATTCCTCCACATTCTCATTGATGACGTAGTCTAATCATTAAGTTGAGACAAATATTATGCAATCAGAAAGGCTTCAAGACAGAATTAGTTTGTTAAAAATTATTTCTGAGAAGGCAAAGTTAGAGGAAGGTGGAGAAGCTGTTGAAAAAATACTCCGAGAAATTTTCAGAAGTCAAAAAATAAGCACCAGGGACCTCGCTTATTTCACGCAACTCCCAGTACCCGTTACTGCAGCTGTCAGAAGAGAGTTGGAACATGAAGGTTTGGTAGCCAGAAACGGAGGTGCCTTTTTAACCGAAAAAGGAGAGAAATTTGTCAAGGAGCAGCTGGGACTCGTTTATTCTCAGAGGGTCATATGCCCAAAGTGTCAAGGAAGAAGCATCCAAATTCCAGATAAATTCATGCCCTTGCTGAAAAAGTTGAGAACGCACCTGAGCACACGACCAAGACCTTTGCCATGGTTAGATCAGGCACATGGAACACCCGAAACAGCTCTCTTAAGAGCTCTTTTTATGCTGGAAAAGGGCGATGTTGAAGGCAGAAGAATCCTGTTTTTAGGTGATGACGACTTCACATCTATCGCAGTTGGATTGCTGAGAGCTGCAAGAGAGATCACAGTCGTTGACATGGACTCGAGATTGCTGGGAGCTATTCAACATGTTTCTAAGGGGGAAAGCTTCAATATCACTTGTGTCGAATGCGATCTTAGGAAACCGCTTCCTAAACATCTACATCATAAATATGATGTTGTCTTCACAGATCCGCCCTATACAACTACCGGTTTAACCCTGTTTATTTCACGCGGCATTACAGCTCTTCAACCACGAAAGGGCGCAAGCGTGTACTTGGCTTATGCCCACAAATCTCCTAAAAGAATGTTGATGGTGCAGAAGACTTTGAATGCTATGGGACTTGCAGTTGTCGAGCAAATTCCAAATTTTAACACTTATGAAGGTGCAGGAATGTTTGCTAACACAACTTTTCTAGCGCGTCTTGAAACCACAGAGAAAACGAAGCCTCTAATTACGGGGGCTTTCGGCGACAAGCTCTATACAGGCGAGATTACCCAAACTGTGCGAACATATCAATGTCGATGTAACGAAAAATTAATGGTGGGTGTGACTGAAGCGATTAGAACTGTTGAAGAACTAAAGGCAAGTGGCTGCCCCAAATGTGGAAGCGTTAAAGGTTTCAAGCTGATAAAGAAACAAAAACTGAAGAAAGCCTTGGTCGATAGGTTGGTTTTACGCAATTTTGCGTGGGCAGATTTTCCTGCGGTACTTGAGTTTGAAAGAGAAATTGCGAGGAAATCTTTTCCAAAGGCGCCGATTCTTGATGAGAAGTATCATAGGCAGAAGCTGGAAAAAGCGGTAAAAAGGGGGCATGATAACCTTAAAGTTGCGCTTTTGGATAACGAGATTGTTGGCTGGCTGTGGCTGAGAATCGAAAAGGACAGAAGCACAAAAGAGAAATTCGGCTACATCAAAACCATCATCGTGAAACCCAAGCATCGCTATCAGGGATTCGGAAGGAAACTCATGAAAGCAGCAAAACATCGCTTCCTGAACAATGGAATTCGCAGAATAGACCTTATAGTATCCGCTACTAACCATGACGCTGCCTTGTTCTTCGAAGAGGTTGGCTTCGAAAGGCAACACTCAACAATGAGAAAAAGACTAGAAAACGAAGAGAAATGAAAAACTTGAAGCAAATCAGAGAATTATTAGTGGATTTATACGGATGCAGAGCTGACCTTGACAACGCCAAATTCTTGACGGCTGTCTTAGAAACGGCAGCTCAAAAGATGGGAAGCAAAATAATTAAAACCACGTATCATAAGTTTTCGCCAACAGGCACAACTGTCATTGTCATACTTGCCGAGACCCACATTTCAATCCATACTTGGCCAGAGCACAAATACGCTGCCTTAGACATTTTCATATGTAGCGAAGAAATAGACCCTGAAATAGGATGGCAAGCCGTAAAGGACGCTTTAAACCCATCTTCATTTGAAATTCGCAAGATTACAAGAAAAATAGAGTGATGCCATCAGCGTTACCTTTATAACTTCAATTTGTCGATTAGGCACATGTTGGCGGGTGAGTGGGTGCCTCCCATCCGTTCCGCCATAAAAACCCCGGAATAGTGGAGGTGTAAATTTGAGAATGGATGCAAGAGACCTCACTTTGATGGCTGTCTTTACCAGCTTATATGTTGTTATCAACTTGGTTCAAGCTGTTACTGTTGGGAATCCGGCAATTTCTGGACCAGTACAGTTGCGTGTTGCAGACTGTTTAATCGCTCTTGCGGCGTTGCTTGGATGGCCTGTTGTAGCTGGAGTGACTGTTGGGTGCCTCTTAACTAACGCTTATGCTTTCGTCGGTCCAGTTGACGTAGTTTTTGGGCCAATAGCTAATTTAACTGCGGCAGTTTTAGTTCTGTTGCTTCGAAAGCGTCGATTACTGGCATGTATAGTTGCTGCTTTCCCAATAGGCATCATTGTAGGCGGTGGATATCTTTGGTGGTTTTTCGCGCCACCAGACATTTTTGGCTTAAACTTACCGGTGTGGATGGCTATGATGATAAGCATTACTGTAAGCAGTTTGATAGCTATAGCAGTAATAGGCTATGCTTTGCTGAAAGTATTAAGTATGCCTGAAGTGGTGGAGCCGTTGAAGTCTCGTGGGCTAAAAGTTTACAAATGACTTGGGCAAAAAGGGAGTTGAGAGAGTCACTTTTTCTTCTCGAAAAGCTCTCTGTATTTTTCCTCGATACGTTTCATTATCTCTTTGCTTTCTGTTAGAAAGTCAGTTACGCCTTCGCCTTTAGCCATTTTGACGAGTTTTTTTGACGCATCAATCCACTTTTTGGAAGCTGCAACCCAAGTCTTTGCAATGTCAGATTCTTCAGCTACAAAATCTATCGCTTCCTCAGGGCACATCTCCTTGCATTTAGGATTTCCATCGCAAAGATCACAAATGACTACAGTGTTAGCGTTTTCATCGTACCTTATGGCGCCATATTCGCATGCTTCTAAACACCACTTGCTACCATCACATTTCGCGTCATCAACGAGTATGGCTCCAGTTTCCTCAGATTGAAATAACGCATCCTTAGGACAAGCCCGTATGCAAGGTGTGTCTTCACATTGTCTGCAAGTAACTGCTAGATGTATGAAGGGCGGGCCTCGAATAATGCGAATTCGAGATTTCAGAGGATTAAGCACCTCTTCTTTTTCCCACGAACAAGCAAACTCGCATATGCTGCATCCGACACACTTTTCAGGGTTGACAGATAGGAACCTTTGATTGGCTTCCTTTTCCTCTGCGTCCATCGTAATAGATCTCCTAGTTTAACGTGTTGGCTATCTTATTCTGAAACTTTTTCCACAGCCTCATGGAACAACTTCTCTACCGCTGTACGCCTAGCCTTTTGAGCAAGGACATCAGCCGTCACAAAGTCTAGGGCTTCTTCGGGGCACCATTCAACACATTGGGGTTCACCTAGTTCCTTACATGTATCGCACACGTAAACCACCTTTGTCTCTGGATGCAACATGATTGCACCGTAATCGCATGCTTCGATGCACCAGCCGCACCCGTTGCATTTATCTTCATCAACCATGATTATTCCCGTGTTTTCTTCTTGAGACAACGCGTCTCTTGGACAAGCAACAACACATGGCGGATCTTCGCAAAGTCTGCACGCAACTGCCAAGTTCACAAGAGGACCAAGCCGTATAGCACGTATTCGAGACTTTGTCGGATTGAACGTTTTTTCCTTCACCATAGAACACGCGTACTCACAAACACAGCAGCCGACGCATTTTGCGGGGTCGGCTGAGACAAACTTCTTTTCGTGAAGCTTCGCCAAGTTACTTCTCTCCTTTTTTCTTCACTATATGAGCAAATTCGCCTAAGTCCAGCTCGTTGAGTTTCTCAATGGTGGGAATGCCGTCCTTTGTCCATCCACGCACTTCATAGTAGTCATCTAGCCCCAAGTCAAACTCCTCTTGGTTGACAACGCTTCCCTTTGCAACTCCCTCGTCAGGTATGGGTACTGTCATTATCTTTGGCGGCAAAGAATCATATTCCCTCGTTCCGACACCCTCTCGGACGTTGAAGAGTCTTGCTAGGTTGTTTATTCTTTCACCTGCTTTTTTCAGTTCTTCAACGGTTATTTCGATACCTGTTGCGAGAGTATAGTACTTTGCCATGTCTTCAAGGCCGTCGTAATATGTGCCCCTTGAGAACTTGCATAATATGAGAGAATCAATAACGTTGTACACGTCTTCATTTTCCATGATTATTTTTCCTCTTCCTTTTTCAATGACAAAGCGATTCACTTTTCCTTTAACGTCAGGCGAGTAAGCACCTGATCGAAGATGGCAAGCCCCTCGGAAGGAAACCGCAAATCCCAAGGCTGCCGTCTTCAAGCCTCTTATGTCATAGCCAGGCAGCTCTAAACCCTTAATGTGGCAGGCATATTTTTTGGCGCCCTTGCCGATTTTTTCAGCCGCCCTCTTGGTTCCCTCTGCGAGTACGTCGCCCAGCCAGCCATCTCGAGCACCGATTTTCTTCACCATTTCTATGAGTGCTTCATGACTTCCAAAGCGGAGATCCATATTGTCAGTGTTCTCCTTTGTGAGAATTCCGTTTTCATACAGGTCCATTGCGAAGCCGACAATAACTCCTGTAGAGATCCCGTCGATGCCATAATAATTGCATAAGCGCATTGCTTCAATGATGGCGTCCAAGCGATCGACACCGCAGTTTGGTCCTAGTGCCCATAGGCATTCGAATTCCATTCTTGAAGTGGATCCTTTGTATGGGCCTTCTGGAACTACTGCAATATGGTCGCAGCGCATGGCGCATGTTGCGCATCCGATGATTTTCTTGATGTAATGTTCGTTTAAGTATTCTCCGCTGACTTTTTCTGCTCCTTCAAAGGTGGCTTGAGTGAAGTTTCGTGTTGGTAAGGCTGCTAGAGCGTTTAGAACGAGGACGTTTTCAGGTGTTCCCAGGGTTCTGTATTTTCTGGTTGCTGGGCCTTTCATGTGTTCATGAATCATTTTTATGAATTCTTTGAATCCTTCGAGGTCTGCAACGTTTACATCTTTTGTGCCGCGGACTGCTACGGCTTTCAAGTTTTTGGAACCCATGACAGCGCCCATGCCAGTTCTTCCAACTGCTCTGAACTCATCATTTATGATTGATGCGAAACGGACGAGTTTTTCTCCTGCCTCGCCTATTGCCGATACGCGAATGTAGTAGTCACCTAGTTCTTCTTTGATGGCCACATCTGTTTCGTATGGTGATTTTCCTTTCAGATGCTGAGCGTCCAAGAGATGAACCGAGTCGTCGTCGATCCACGCGTACACGAGTTTTTCAGATTTCCCTGTAAAGATTACAGCGTCATAGCCCGCTCGTTTCAATTCAGGCCCAAAGAAACCGTGAGCTTTAGATTCAGCTATTCCTCCAGTTGCAGGTGACTTCGATACCACTGCATAGCCATTTCCTGCAGTCGGTCCCATGGTGCCGCTGAGAGGGCCCGTTACGAAAATCAATGGATTGTCCGGGTTGAAAGGATCAGTACCCGGCTTAGAGTTGTCTATGAGCAGACGGATGCCAAGTCCTATGCCTCCAATATACTGCTTAGCCAAATCCTCTTTCAATGGTTCTGTATCGACTTTTCCGGTTGAAAGGTCAACACGTAATATCCGCCCTGCGTAAGATGACAAACTCTTTCCTCCAATTATACCCCATATTTAGCAAACACTATGATAAACACTTATGTAAAAAAGTTTCTTCTTTTTTCGGGAAAAACTCTGAAAATCTTACAGCAGACAAGTATATGAGAGCGCAGCATGATAGTCCTCGTCTGCAAAAGAATGTTGGGAACGCATTTTTTTCCATAATTTTACATAGAGGAATGTTCCAGAAACCTTTTTATTAGGAAGTACCTTATTTGCATATTGCTGAAAAAAAGAAAGGAGAACAAGAAAAAATGAATACCAAAAATGTTTCTATTGCTATTCTATTTGCTTCGATTTTACTGATGATATCTGTCTTTCCACTTCCTACATTAGCGGAGAAAGGTCCAAGAAGTGACGATCTTATTGTCTATTACTACGGTGACGTGGAGTCAGCTTACGCAGCCTTGAAGGCTAACCAAATTGACGCTGTTGGTTATGAGATCACAGCCGACTTGTATGTGGATGCAAGTGCCGACGCTAACATCGTTCTCGGCGCTGTTGCTGACATGGGATTTTACGAGCATGACGTCAACAACAACGCTACTATCGACACGTACCCAGGGGTACGTTCACCTACAAACTACACAGGCTTTAGGCAAGCCATGGCGTGGTTGACCGACAAGGAATGGGTTGTAGACGAGGCTTGTGGCGGATTCGCTGAAAGAAATGACCAGATGATTGCATCGCCATTTAGGGCTTGGGGAAACGAAACGATGATGTTTCCCTTCTATCCGTACGAGTATGACCCAATTGCAGCGGCTGACGCTTTGGATGGAGAGGGATTCCTACAGGGCACGACGCCGAACCCATACCACGATGCTGCTTTTCCAGGCTCAGCTGAGTACATTCGAGTCTATCCTGCAGGCCACTCCAAGGCTGGACAGGACTTGGACAATTTGGAAGTTTGCGTGCGAACCGACGACACTCGTAGGCTTCAGGCTGGAAGGCTGACTTATGGTAACATGAGGAAACACGGTATCCCCGTGAATGCCCTCGAGGCTGACATGGGCGGTCTCTACGACAAAGTGATGGGCGCCTTTGACTACCACATGTACACCGGCGGCTGGAGTGTGGGAAGATTCCCACCAGTAACTCTTCACGGTCTATACCACTCTGAATTCACGTATTCCTACGGACCTAACTACGTGACGGGCAATGGCACTCATCCTTACCTCGACACGCTTCTTGACGGTTGTCGTTATCCCGCCACATATGACGAGGCTATCAGCTACACCAAACTCGCTGCAGGATACATGACAGAAATCTGTGTGAACATCCCGTTGTTCAGCGCAAAATCATTCTGGCCTTGGCGCAAGAGTCTAGTAGGCGTCGTTAACATGGCAGGCTCTGGGCCCGAAAACGGCTACACCTTCGTGAACGCCTACAAGGTAGACGATTCAGCCATCAGATATGGACCTAAAGGTGCACCTACAGCCATGAACATATTTTACTCAAGCTGGTACTACGACTGGCAAAACCTTGAACGGATGAACATGTACGGCGGCGTCGATGTACCCCCATATGACCTTTCAGCCGACCAAGACGGCTTAGTCACGGAGCGGCTTGTTGGTACATGGTGGGATACTGCTGCTTCTCCAGGTGATGAGAACAAGACAAAAGTCACATACACGTTTAGAACTGATGCTTATTTCGTGGAACCCGTGACTGGTAACCAGCTAGAAAACGTTGACGCAACTAACGCTTATGTCAGCATCTGGTACGACTTCCAACTTGGAGACGGCTGGTTCTTTGTAGACGTTACAGACATTCACCACCTCAACATTATCGGCTCCCATACTATTGAACTCTATTTCAACTCCTACAGCTATTGGAACGCCTACTACGCTACCCCACCCTTCAAGTCATTTAACCTGCTTCAAAAGGGTAGTTTGAGCAACATAAGCCGTGCTTGGAGCGGAAGCTGGACTGGCCCCGCTGGTTTTCTGGGTCTAAGCCACAAAGTATACTGGGTTGTCGATATATCCGTCGGCGGCGTGTCGCTAACTCGCGGCTCAGAATGGCACATACAACGCAAAGGTCCTCTGGGACATGCTGATGTATGGGTGAATACAACTCGCACTGGAACTCTTGTCATAAACTACTGGAGCGCGGAAGATGGAAAAGGATTTACACCTGGCAACTTGCCATGGACGGACTCTTTCGAAGGAGCTGGTGCGTGGTATGCAACTGCATTCACAAGTGGAATAGGTGGCAGCTTATCGCTGAAAAAGTCTGCATTCTTCTACATGGAGAAACCTCTGCTGGGCGAGATTGACTGGGTCAAGAAATCAGACGGCGCCTATAAGGTTGACATCTACGACATCGTTTTTGCAGCTGGTGCCTACGGTTCTCAAGGAACAGGCATACCTTCTTCCAACTGGTTCGCAGGAGCAGACGTGGCGCCTGAAGGCGGCAAGGTTGACATCTACGACATCGTCACCATCGCCAGTAGATACGGCCAATCATTCGACGTGCCTCCATAGGCAAATAGAACGAGAACAACTCCACCTCCCCTTTTTATTTCTTTAAGAAATTCTAAGCGACTTTTTGAATTGAAGAATAGTGCGCATATTTAAGCTCGCTCCTTTTTAGTGAAGTGAAAGTCATATCCAATAAGTTTTCGTTAACACGCGTACACGTGAATGTTCTGTGAACGTGAAACTAAAGCTTAAATACAAAGCTGGACTCTAATTTTAGCGGTGACTATCGATGGCCTTGAAATCTTACATCGCCAAAAGATTAGTCTACATGATTTTATTGATCTTCTTGGTTGCGACAGTAAATTTCCTTCTTTTCAACTTAATGCCCGGCAGTCCTTTAGATAAATATGTACAAGATCTGAGAGGTAAAATGACTAAGGAACGCTTTGAAGAACTAAAGGTGATATACGGTCTTGATAAGCCCCTCCATGAAAGATACATAATATACGTTCAAAACATGTTCACTTGGAATTTTGGATACAGCTATGAAACAAGGAACTATGTCAGGAACGACATAGTGAGGGTATTGCCCAATACCTTGCTGCTCATGGGCGTTGCCGAACTTGGCGCAATGATAATAGGAATCCTATTAGGCGTAATAGCCGCCTATAAAAGAGGAAGCTCCCTAGACACTTTATTGGTCACTGCCTCCTTGGGAACATATTCGGTCCCAGTATTCTGGATAGGCTGGCTTGCGCTTTCCTTCTTCGCCGTCTACCTAGGTTGGTTTGAAGTGGGGAGAGTTGAACCTCAAATCTGGGCTATTCACCCCCCGAGTTCTATAATAGAATATGTTGCCGGCCGCCTCTATATGATTATTCTTCCAGCAACAACCCTTTTCGTCTTCTTGTTCGGTGGCTGGGTCCTCCTAACAAGAGCCACGGTCCTCGAAACAATTACCGAGGACTACGTGACAACAGCCCGAGCCAAAGGACTGCCCGAAAGAACAGTTCTGTTCAAACACGTCTTGAAAAACGCCTCATTGCCGTTGATCACTAGTGTTGCATTAACCTTCGGCTTCCTTATATCTGGAGCCATAATAACTGAAACAGTCTTCTCATATGGAGGCATGGGATTACTAGTGTGGAATGCCATACAAAGGAACGATATGCCGGTAATGCAAGCATTCTTCTTTGTAATGGCGCTGTTAGTAATCGTAGCAAACTTCTTAGCAGATATACTATATGGTGTAATAGATCCGCGAATAAAGTATGGGTGAAATCAAATATGCCATCACGCAAAGAACAATTTTCCTTCAAGATTCAAAGGTTCAAGGGTTTCTGGAATCTATATAAGCAAAGTAAACGAGGCGTACTTGGAATAGGAATCATTATGTTTTTCGCCGTTGTGGCCATCTTTGCTCCGCTCATAGCACCGTTAGACCCGCTAAACCCGAAGTGGCCCGGATATTACCCCGGCGGTGAGCAACCAAAGCAAGCTGAGAAACTTTGCGTTCCAATATGGTACAAGTCAGTTCTGGGTATGCATCAGCTTTCAGAAAGCTTTCAACTGACGGAAAATCATGAATTAACCTCAAGAACGGCCTTCGAACAATGGGTACCAATCTACAATCCTACATACACCTCAGTGCAATATAACGAAACAAGAGGTCAACACAACAATGATGGTTGCATCGAGATATTATACAAACGTGAAGAAGGCCAAGCTGCTCCTCAGGATAGTAAGGCAAGCATAACATTTGCCAAAAGCTTCGAATATCCTTATGAAAACAATCCACAGTCGTTCTGGTACCATTACTCTCTCTCTGTAGAGAACAAAACGCCCATAATACTCGATTTCCCCATTGAGATTAGTATCCAATTTCGCAGAGGGAATGAACCAGACGCAATTCTTGTTAAAACGATTAGTTTACCGAAACCCGTACTCGTAGGTGAAGCGAACGAGACAAAATGGTACAGCAAAGGAGGAACTACGCTAGGAGATCTGTCTATAATAGAAGAAACAACATTCACTAAAGCCGGGAACTACACATACGAGTTCGTGGTTACGATCTTCGATCCGGAAGGCAGTAATTCCGATTTAAGAGTTTATGTTGACAACTTGCAAGTAATATTGTATGGTGAAGCATTCGGCTTGCTGGGTACCTCGTCGTTCCCCGAGGCATCCCCAAGAGATCTTTTCACTATGTTAGTGCATGGAACTAGAATCTCCTTTATGATTGGGATTCTCACAGCAGTTTTTTCTGTATTGATTGGACTGATTGTAGGGCTAGTTTCGGGGTACGTGGGCGGATTGGTTGATGAAGGACTGATGCGATTCGCAGACTTTCTTTTAGTATTACCAGGCTTGCCGCTGCTAATAGTTTTAGTTACAGTGCTCGGTAAATCAATCTGGAACATAATAGGCGTACTTATATTCATGGGGTGGATGGGCTTCTCACGAACTGTGAGATCTATGACTCTTAGTCTGCGAGAAAGACCATTCATTGAAAGCGCCAAAGCCGCCGGAGCAAACAAAAGCTACATAATATTCCGCCACATCGTTCCTAACGTATTCGCTTTAGTGTACATCTCATTGGCAACATCTGTTCCAGGCGCCATAATTGCGGAAGCATCCCTAGCTTGGCTTGGACTGGGCGATATCACTATACCTTCTTGGGGCATAATGCTGTTCGACTTCAGCAAGACCCAAACGGCTGTTGTAAAAGGAATTGGTGAATACTGGTTCTGGGTGATACCTCCAGGCTTCGCAATCGCATTGATGGCAATGGCTTTCATCCTAATGGGATTCTCCCTTGACGAAATCTTGAACCCAAGGCTGAGGAAAAGACGCTAGCACAAAAGCCTTCGTTAGCCACCCACGATAAAAGGGAGATCTACGTCATCTGGCTTTTCAGGTGCGAGCTGAACCAGCTATGAAATCAATTTTTTCATTCACGTAAGTCCAGAAGTTTCTCTCAAGCTTTTCTTCAGCTTCTTGCGATTTGACACCGCGCAAAAATGCAATCCCGCCACCAAACAAAGTTGTGAGCCGACCAAGCTTCACGAACAAATTGGAACGGGCCCCAGTAATAAACTGCAACACAAAATCGTTTGGGTCTCCAGAAATATAAACGGTGACTCTGTCTAAAACTTCATGTACATATGTAGGTCTGGCAGTAATTTTTTGCGCTTTTGTCTTCTCTTCTCTAATTGTCCTAAAAAGTTTCTTCTCAAAGAATCGCTCAACCCATTCACTTAAGAGCATGAGATCAACGTTTCTACCAGTGTATCGGTTTTCCGTGCAGCATTCCTCCTTTCTAATCACTCTTTTGCTAAAGTAATGCTTCCCTTTAAGCATTTTTGAAACAAGACAAACAAATTCAAGAAGAGGAGTTGCATGGCTTAAAGCTTATATAAACAATACTTCTTGTTACTCTATAAGATCTAAGATCTGTTGATAGCAAAAACAAGAAGATGTGAGTGATCAAGCATGGCGATACTTGACGTTCAGAATTTGTCCACTTACTACTTAATAGGCGAAGGATATGTAAAGGCTGTAGAAGGCGTTAGTTTTCAACTGGAAAAGGGAGAAGCCATGGGGTTGGCAGGAGAGTCTGGATGCGGTAAGACCACTGTCGCTCTTTCTTTACTTAAAATTCTACCTTCAAATGGTAGAATAATCAATGGAAAAATTTTGGTGAGAAACACCGACGTTGTCAGCTTGAGCGAGGTTGAAATGCGGAAACGCATCAGATGGAAGGTGATATCAATGATATTTCAAGGCGCCATGAACGCTTTGAACCCACTTTATAAAGTAGGCGATCAAATCGTTGAAGCCATTAGATTGCATGAACCCGAAGTATTCAGGAAAGAAGCAAAAGAAAGAGCCGCAAAACTTCTAGAAATGGTAGGGATAGACGCTTCAAGAGTAGATAATTTTCCTCACGAGTTTAGTGGGGGAATGAAACAACGAGCATTGATAGCTATGTCTCTGTGTAACAATCCAGATGTGGTCATCGCCGACGAGCCAGGAACAGCTCTAGACGTTATTGTACAAGCACAGGTTCTAAGATTGATGAGAGAGCTAAAAGATAGATTGAATTTGTCAATCATTATGATATCCCATGACCTTTCAATGATTGCCGAGATATGTCAGAAGATTTGTATTATGTATGCGGGATACTTAGTCGAGCACGGAGACATCGTGAAAATCTTCAAGAAACCATTGCACCCATATACTGTAGATCTGATAGGATCTTTTCCAAGTATTCACGCTGAAAAGCAAGAAATGATATCCATTCCAGGTTCCCCACCAGACCTTTTTGACCCACCTCCTGCGTGTAGATTTCACCCGAGATGTAAATACGCCATGGATATATGTAAGAAAGAGGTGCCTAAACTGCTCAAAATATCAAAGGATCATTTTGTAGCGTGCCATTTGGTTAAAGACTAAAAGAGGATGCAACACATGGAAGATCTAATAATAAAGGCTGAAAATCTGAAAAAGTGGTTTCCCATTAAGGTGGGGTTCTTTCGAACAGTTTTTTCGAAGGAGGAACTGGCTGTACGTGCTGTGGATGACGTTTCATTTGACATAAGAAAGAGTGAAATTTTCGGCTTGGCTGGAGAAAGCGGTAGCGGAAAGACCACTACGGGGAGACTTTTACTGAGACTAATTGAACCTACTGGTGGAAAAATCTACTTTAAAGGTAAAGACATTACGTCAATTCCAGAATCCGAGATGAAATCGTTTCGACGGAAAATGCAGATAATCTTTCAAGACCCTTATGAGTCGTTAAACCCTAGAATGACTACAAGAGACATAGTTGCTGAGCCTTTGAGATTATTGCAGGAAACAATCACCCCGGATCAGGTAGATAGAAGAGTAAATCAAGTGCTGGAGGATGTTGAATTGACCCCTCCCCAGAAGTTTGTCCTAAGATATCCTCATGAACTCAGTGGGGGACAAAGGCAAAGAGTCGCCGTTGCAAGGGCTTTCGCTATAACCCCTGAGTTTATAGTTGCAGATGAGCCTGTGTCCATGCTTGATGTCTCTATTAGAGCTGAAATCCTGCGCCTTATGATTTCCATGGTGGAGAAATATGCTTCCTCGTTCCTCTACATAACCCATGACTTAGCCCTTTCACGTCATATGTGTGACCGTCTTGGCATAATGTACTTGGGTAAAATCATGGAGATGAGTGAGACGGAAAAGGTTGTTTTTGAGCCTCTTCATCCTTATACAAAGGCGTTGATTGAGGCTGTACCAGTTCCTGATCCTACGGCTAAACGTGTTGAAACGGTTATCAAGGGAGAGATTCCGAGTCCCATTAATCCGCCTTCTGGCTGCAGATTCCATACTCGTTGTCCTGCCTACATAGGAGATATATGCCGTACGAAAGAACCGCAGTTGATCAATGTTGGTAAGAACCACTACGTTGCTTGTCACCTTTACAGTTCAGAAAAATAACACTTTCTTCTTTCTATGTTGCTTGTAGTTGAGGCTTAAGCATGTGCGTTAGATCATTTTTGTCTATCTTTTCTTCGTGACTTGTATGATTGTTTGGTACTCGCCGCCCAGATAGATAGGAAAGCGCCTCCGACGATCAATGCTACTCCAACTGGCAGAAGGTTGCCAAAAGAGTATTCCTTTTTCAAAACTATTCTCCATAAGTCAAGGTGTGGCAAGTGTGCGTCAGGAGGGTAATAATACCTTGCCATTGCGATACCATAGCTGTACACGTATGCTGTGTAATTGCCGTCGTGTTGTGTCTCTCCGCCTAGATTCTCTGGAGAATCATTGGAGGTTCCCAGTTTAGATTTATCGACAATTAGGCCTTCGCTTTCTGATTCAAGAGTAATATTGAGTTCTGGTCTTTTTGTGACTAAGTTTACCCGAAAATCAGCTTTCAGAGTGGTATTACCACCTGTTGGATCGGTGATGTTTATCCAAATTCTAGCGATAGCCGGAACGCCATTCGGGATGTCTATCAGTTTAGGTCCTGCAAATGCTACAAATATTTTTTCACCCCTGTCAAATTGCTTCGAGATTTTCCATTGTCCGTAACGTAGATCCTTAACTATTTCCACTAGCTGGTTCTCAGGAGTTTCAATGGCATGATTAGCCAATGAAAAGATTATGATTCCTGCGAACAGAATGATGAACCCAACACTGAGTGGAATTTTTCTCAATTTATCACCTTAGTGTTTGTTTAGGTAATCGAAGACGCTTTTGATATTAAGTCTTTCTGATTGATGGTGTGGTTTTTTTGTTTAGTATGCTTGTTTGGTGATTAGCATGTGTGCTTGTGCTGGGTGTCGGTAAGCATGTACTGCTGGGGTTTTCTAGACAAATTAGATAATAGAGAAATCTTCCAGAAACCTTTAATTATAGAAGTGGTAGTTGTAATAATTGCTGAAGAGAAAGGAGAAAAAAATAGATGAAACTAAAGATGGAGAAAGCTATTAGCATATTGCTTACATCGACACTTTTGCTCAGCTTATTCATGGCACTAACACCCTCAGTATTTGCACAGACGACCATTGTCAGGTTCTTTCCTCAACCCTCACCACAAGCCGAACTCACGAGTAACGGTCAAACGTTCACCGTTGCTTGCGTAGTCGAAGACGTTACAAACCTTTACGGTTTGGACATTCAAATAGCATGGAACACGACTTACCTTGAATACGTAAGTCACGAAAAAACTGGAACTGTCGAAGATTATCCAAATCCTATTCCGCCAAGCCCCTACGCAGGAATCATCCACGCGGCAGCGTTCTGGCTTAAAGACGACGTTAACGAAACAGCGGGAACGTACTGGTTGGCCGGCAGCTCTCTGGCTCCAGCACCATCCTTCAACGGTAGCGGAACAGCCTTCGTAATGACTTTCAGGGCAATTAACCTGCCCTTCGGCGACCCCCTACAGTTCTTCTACACGTACCTGAACTTCGTGGCAATTGACCTTGCTGCAGGCGGTGGTGGTTCACTCGGATTCAATAGCGAGGACGGTGTGATTAAACACTGGTATCTTGAAAGAGTTATTCCTCCGTGGCCTCTGCTGAAGATAGACCCAGTATCCTATGAAGCCTCAGCCCTTGGTGAAGTATTCGATTACGATGTATGGCTGCTGGGAGCAGGCGACACCGACTTGGATCCCTACTGGGACGTCGGCGGAATCGACGTATACATGAACTTCAACTCGACCTTGATAAAGGCGATAGACATAACTATCGACCCTGACGGAAACTTCACAGACTTCTGGCCTCACGGAGGCATCTTTGTAACTGCAAACGACACTGACAATGTGGCAGGAACAGCACACGTGGCATTCATAGGATACGGTGAACCTCACACTGCTCCATATGGGCAGATAAAAATGTTCAGCGTTACATTCAACGTAACCTACGAGTCAACAGAATATCCTCCACCAAGTGCACCCGTCACATTGAAGAACCCAACAACCTACACAGGCGCGTTCACATTTGACTCAATCGGTGGACTAATCAATATTGCCGACCCAGTGGGCACTACTTATTATGAACTGGTTCCAGACTTCTTAGCTGGACCTTTCGAGATGCTCAGTTGGGAGGACAACGGCGACGGCGTGCTTAGCCCAAGCGACCAATTCATACTGAACGACACAACCACTGGCTTCTACTTTGACTACCACCTAACCGCTATAAGTGGCACACTGAACC
>JAOZHR010000019.1 GCA_026014805.1 Candidatus Bathyarchaeota archaeon
ATCGAGAATTGGTATGACAATTGCAACGGCGTCCTAAGCTACGGTGACATGCTCGAGCTTTTAAGCCCAGACGGAGGTCTTTGGGTCACCGTTGACGAGGTAGCAGTAGACATCACCGTAAAAAAGATAACAGAAGAACCCCCACCGCCACCACCATGGCACAAGAAAGCCTCATATCCTGACTACGCACCTAGCGGAATGCCAGATTTTGACCAAAAACAAGACACTTGGGGTCCTGGTCAAGGATTATTTACGTGGTGTGGTCCAGTATCAGTTGCAAACTCATTATGGTGGCTAGACTCTGAATACGAATCAATTTACAATCCAAGCCCTGTGCCTCCGCCAGCAATAAGCGACAGCTTCCCCTTAGTTGAATCATACAACCCAGGCGTCTGGGATGACCACGATCCAAGGAACGTTGACCCACTTGTTCACGAGTTAGCCTTCCTAATGGACGCAGATGGCCAAAGAACGGGACTCACCCACATAGGCACAAACTACATTGACATGGAGACAGGGTTATCACAGTATCTTCAGTGGCACAATGTCAACCCAATGGGAGACTGTGACGGAGATGGAGATGTAGACGATGACGACTTGATAATAATAGATAACGCAATGTTTTCCATTCCAGGGGATCCAAACTGGGACATGCGTGCAGACATAACAGTTGACAACTTTGTAGACTTTATAGACTGGGACATGGCCATACATAACTATGGTCAGGTTGGATTGTTCTACGAACACACTGAGGAATTCCCAGACTTCCTATGGATCGAAGACGAAATCTACAGGTGCGAAGATGTAGTGCTATTCCTCGAGTTCTGGCAAGAAATAGGCCCTGGCGAATGGATACCACTATACGACAACCCCAGCCTTGAAGCAGGCCACTACGTAACCTCTGCAGGAGTGAACTCATCAACCTACGAACTACTCATCAGCGATCCTTACTGGGACGCCGCTGAAGCAGGGTTCTGGGGTCACATACCAGTGCCACACCCGGCTCCGCACCCGCCTGATGTCCACAACGATACTCAATACGTTTCACACGACGCCTACTCAGTCGCGTCTTGGATGGGACCGCCACCATCACCTTATCCTGGAGTGCCTATTTGGGAACTTCTAGGATACTTGCAACAGTTGGGTTATGGCCCTTCATGGCATGCCTTCATAAGAGCCGCCGTCGTAACCTCGCCACTTGCCGAACATGATGTAGCTGTAATCAACGTTACGACCTCCAAGACTGGCTGCTTACCGCTTGAAACAGTTGGCCAAGGAAATAATGTAACCATATACGTGACAGCTGAAAATCAAGGCGGCTTTACGGAGACTTTCAACGTCACTGCTTATGCCAACACCACAGTAATTGGAACACTATCAGTAACGCTGAACCCAGGAAACATCCAAATCCTAACTTACACGTGGGACACCACAGGCTTTGCTTACGGCAACTACACCATAAGTGCTACAGCAGACACCGTTCCGGGCGAAATTGACATGGCTGATAACACGATGGTTGACGGCACGATCTTGGTGACATTACCTGGCGATATTGATGGAGACAAAGACGTAGACATCTACGACATTGTTCGCATGGCTGGCATTTACGGCGTATCAAAGCCAGATCCACAGTATGACCCTAACTGCGACATAGACGGCGACGGCGACATAGACATCTACGACATAGTTGCTGCGGCTGGAAACTACGGCAAAAGCTGGTAACCCCAGCAAAACAACTTCCTTTTTTTTGTTTGCCTTATTTTGTTATTGAACGCGAAGTCAATAAAATACTGCATTCTGTACATGGCATCTAAGCGACAACTAGTTCTACTTTTTGGCTACTCTCGTGAAAAGTAGATGTGGGCTCACGCATTCTTGGGAAACGTCGACTTGACTGTTCCCTCTCAAGATCCCAATCATACTTGGGTCAGGGGGGCCAAAGTCGTCATCGCCCACCAAAATGTCATTAAGCATACGCTTACATAAAAACGTATATCTAAAACAAAGACGCGAAATACGTTGCTTCAGAAAATAAGAGTAGTGCCTTTGGCTGCGGAAAGCTTCGGCACAAGATCTATGTGCACTTACGTAGAGACAACTGATATTCGTGTTCTTCTAGACGCTGGCGTGTCACTCTGTCCTTTCCGTTTTAGGTTGCCACCGCATCCCATCGAATTCAGAGCCATTATAGAAGCCAGAAGAAAAATTGCCGATTTTGCGAGGAAAGCTGACGTGATTACAATTAGTCATTATCACTTTGACCATCATACGCCTTCCTTTGAAGACTGGCTATGCAACTGGACTGACAGTGAAACTGCGCGACAGATTTATGGGGGAAAGCTTGTGCTAACTAAGAATTACCGAGTTGACGTTAATGCAAGTCAGCGACGGAGAGGATGGGTTTTCGAAAAAACAGGCGGCAAACACGCAAAAAAACTAAAATTCGCAGACGGTAAGACCGTTTCCTTCGGAGAAACAAAGCTCAAGTTTTCTCGTCCAGTTTTCCATGGCTCAATCAACACGCCGCTGGGTTGGGTGCTCATGACCACTGTTGAACGTGAAGATGAACGGGTGCTGTTTGCTTCAGACGTACAAGGACCGATGGATAATAATATTCTACGAATCATTCTAGCTGAGAAGCCGCAACTGCTCATTATCGGTGGTCCACCTCTTTACTTGGCTGGCTCTAGAGTTGACGAGCAGCAAATACTACAAGGCTTGAAAAACTTGGAAGCCCTAGCTAAATCGGTTCCGATTGTAGTTACGGAGCATCATCTTCTGCGGGACATAGAATGGAGGGATTCTGCGAAGCAAGTTCTTGAATCAGCCTTGGATGCGGGGAATAAGGTGGTTACTGCTGCAGAGTTTCTAGGCGAGGAAAATCGGTTGTTGGAAGCAAACAGAAAACAGTTATTTGAAGATGACCCGCCTGGCGCCGAGTTTGAAAGATGGTCCAAACTACCAGCGTTTAAGCAGAGAAAGACGAAACCGCCTATCTAAACTGCTCCTAGAAGTTTCATTAGCCATTCTATGTCGGCACCGATTTCTGGTGTGTTTAGGGCGTGTATAGGAGTTTCAAGCCCCTTCTTTTCTAGCTCTGCCGCAAGTTCTTCCATTAAAATGCCGGTTTCATCCGGGAGTTTGCTTACACCGCAACTTGGGCTGTTTTCGATGCCAAGGACAGCGATTGATTTAATGTTATTTTTAGCGAATTCTTCAAGCTGGCTGGCTGTTGATGCAGCGATTTGTCTGCAATGTTTTCTGTAACTAGGTGTGTTGTATTCTTCTCTGGTTTTTCCTAGGCGCTTAGCTCCTGCGTATGTTAGTTCCGGGCACGGCATTTGAAGAAAACCAATGTTGTATCTTCCTAGAATATCTACAACTTCATCAATTACAGCGGGATAGTGAGCTTGGCCTATGACACGTGAGTTCTGATTCAAAACGCAGTGGGCAACAACAACGAGTTTTCCGCGACGTTCGTCATTAAATTCCAACGGAAGCCTCTCCGTTTCAGTGTTGTGGTGCGGCCGCCGGGATTTGGACCCGGGTTAACGGCTTGGAAGGCCGACGTCCTAAACCAGGCTAGACTACGGCCGCACAGCGCTAGCTAGTAATAAAACGCTGTGCTTTAAATTAAAATTTCGCGTATCTATCTTCCGGTGAGGCTCTGAAAAAAATGACGAAGATTAGGGCAGTGATTTTCGATTTCATTGGCACGTTGACAGAATTAGTCGGGTACTCCCTTGAAAACGCAGAAAAAGAACTGTTCAGAAGTCTTGTTGCAGACGGTTACAATATCAACTGCGAAAGCTTCTTCGAAGCCTACAAAAAAACATATCAAAAATATCGTGAAATCCGCTACGAGCAATTGGTAGAGGTTGCTAATGCGGTTTGGGTTTCTGAAGCCTTAAGCTATCTAGGATACGCCACCACGCCTCAGGAGGAGAACATCAAGGCTGCAGTAAATGCTTTTTTTCATAGCTATCTAGAGGCATTGAGACTGCGATCTTTCGCTAAATCAACGCTGCAGAGACTGTCTCAAAACTATAAACTTGGACTTCTTTCCAATTTCACTTATGCACCTGTCATTTATGCAGCGCTAGGAAACCTGAGGATTAACGGTTTTTTCGATGCTGTCCTTGTTTCGGAGGCAGTTGGCTGGCGTAAACCAAACGCGAAGGTTTTCCAGGAATCCTTGAAAAGATTGCGTGTGAAAGCCTACGAGACCATTTATGTGGGTGACAACCCACTGGAAGACATTCAAGGCGCTAAAGGCGTTGGCATGAGAACAGTATTCATTCCATCCCAGTTCAACAGCTTAAAGGACATGCAAAAAGAAGAACATCCTCCAGATCACACCATAGAAAAACTCAGCGACATCACTAAAATCATCAACACACTCCCGCCGTAACGCACGCTTAAAGCTCAAGTGTTGCCTTGACAACTTTTCTTATTGAGGAAAAATTAATCGCAAACCATTTCTTCTGGAATAGGTCCATAGAACGGCTGTTATCACGCGAAATAAGTCTATAGATAGGTCCAAGGTTTTCGTCTCTAACGCGTGCACAGTTTTTTGGAAAAAAAGATGGAGGGTTCTGAGGGAGGTTATTTTTTCTTTATAGATGCGATGAACTCGTCTATTGGGATAGCGGGTATTGTTGTTATTTGTATGGTTCCTCGAGAGCCCAACTCTATGGAGACTTTGGCGACAGTTTTGTTGTCTGGGGCTTCAACTATATTAACGAAGTCATAGTTGCCCAGTGTTGCGTATTGCGAAAGCACTTTGACGCCAAAAGCTTCGAGTTCTCTGTTAACTTCTTTGATTCTTTCAGGTCTGTCTCTAACAGTTTTCCAGCCTTCATTGGTTAGCTTTGAAAGTAGAATATAGCGTGGCATGTAGTTTCTTTCTCCAATGACTCTATTTAGCTGTCTTCAGATTTGTGCTTTTTGGCAAAACAAAGCTGCCTAGTCTGACGTGATGTCTGTCACTGTTCTAACACGGTAACGGTTGATTTTTGTTAAAACAGCAGTTTTGGCCTAAGAAATCCCTCTCAGTTCATTACATACGGTTAACATTTCAGCACGTGTAAATATGAACACTTGACTAAAGCAGACCAATTAATGCTAGCCCATCTTTTACAAAAATTAATGAAAACAAGATTAGCACAATCCCTAAGGCACGAACAACCCACAGATAATACTTGCTTTCAAGAAAAACCTTAGATTTATCCACAATCAAAGCGATACCTATCTTCGATCCGACAAGTAAACTGTAAAACCCCAAAACGAAAAGAACCATTGCCGAAAAGTGAACATCCAAGCTCTTGAAAATTATTGGACCACCAATGGAAAGCCAAAACAGATAAGGAGAAGAACTTAAGAAGTTCGCAACAACACCTCGCCTCAGAGCATCCTTTCTTCCAAGCTTAACTTCAAATTCACCAACTCTCACCCTCAAATTCTCAACACCCAAATAAACCAAATAACCAGCACCAAACAAAGAAACTACGCCTACAACAAAGCCATATCCAATCAAATTAGACAACACAAACAAAACAAACAGAACAATCGGCACATCAGTAACCAAAGGCGAAATCGCAACCTTAACCCCTTCCCTCCTCCCAAACTTCAAAGTCTCAGAAAAAACCAAAGCCAAAAGAGGACCCGGAGAAACTCCCGCAACCAAACCGAAAAATACACCTAAACCTAAAAACTCAAGCCCACTAGCCATACCAAGAGACACCACACGAAACCTTGCATTATTGGTGCGCACACACAATATAATCCTTTAACATTGGAACATCAATGAAAAGTGAAAAGAATGAGAGTTAACGGGTGATATCTCCATTAGTCGCGGGTTTAAACCCAGCCCAGTGTGGGAAGCTTCTCATCGCGATTTATGGATAAGAACAGTCGAAGGACGCGGTTTGGGCGTGAATGAAAATTTGAAGCTGGAATTGCTTGGGTCAATCCAGTTAATTGCAGGAATAGTCTTGATTATGCTTTAGCCATTCTATTCTTCAGAGTGGTGGTCTATGGGATTCGGGTTTCTAGCAATTCCTTCCTAATTGAAACAATCTTGCATTACACACCCCGCAACTATCTGCGTTACTCACGAAAACCCCGATAATGCTTAACTGTATTATACTCTGCGCGCTCGCATCTAAATTTAAGATGAGTTATTACGGAGAAACTTACCATTTCTATAAGGTAAAACGCAAAAAGAAATTTGAAAGGAATCCGAACAAACTTGTAAAGTAGCTTAGGATTCCCTCGGCGCGTTTAGTATCTTCTTCCTTGCTGGTAACCTCTTCTGTCACCGTATCTGCGATCTCGCCTTTCCTGTTCGTATCGTTTACTAGACAAGTTGTTTTCTGTGTTGACTTCTGTAATGGGAGATTCTTCTAGAAGTTCGAAGCTGCCATATCTTCCTATGTTCAGGCGCATGTTTCCTCTGAACAGGTTTACATAACCGTTAGTGACGCGCAGGGAAGATTCCGCGTTTACTTTGTCTATGTTGTCATCCCAGAGCGTCATGTATACGCATCCTGTTTCATCTCCAACTAAGGCGTCTGCAACTCTGCGTACGGAATAATCTCGCCCTGTGACGTTTCTAACTTCACTTTTGGAAATCACCTTCACAATCATGTTCACTTCTCTCGAATTCGGAGTTAATTTCTCTATTTTCACCAATTCTTCACTTGCGGGTTGTTCTTTATCTGACATATCTTCAACGCTCGTTTCTATCAGACTCATCAAGAACACAGTTCTTAAGAGTTGCGGTACAAGCAACATGGGCGCGTATGGATACCCTAAGATATCCATTGTTGGCGGAAAATGCCGTTTGGGTTTATTGAATATGAAATGTGTTCGCAGCACTGTTGGTGCGGCCGCCGAGATTTGAACCCGGGTCGCCGGCTTGGGAGGCCAGTGTCCTAACCATGCTAGACTACGGCCGCACACACACCCATTCAATATAACCAACAAAAAAATAAAACCTTCTCATCTCCAAACAATCAAACATGCTAGAAGCCTATTTAAAGTCAAATAGATCAGTCTAATCCAAACGCTATGCACATCTAAGCCTTCACAAAACTTTAGAAACCACTACTCGCCCATAATCTCCAACCATGCAGGAGCAAATGCAACTCTTGAAAAACACAACGACTCCAAAATTCCTGATAACCACGTCACGCAATCCTAATCAGGCATTAAGAACCTTCTGCAACGACCTAAATCGTTCTATACCAAACTCTATAAGAATCAACCGTGGCAAGTCAAATCTGGACGCCGTAGCAGTAAAAGCATTAGAACACGAAGCTGAAAAAATCATAATGGCCGATCGCTGGAAAGGCGGCCTAGGAAAAATCCAACTGTTCACACTTGGCGATGCTGGCTTGGTTCAATTCCACCCTATAATATACGTGAAAAACGTGAGACTTCAGAAAACATTCAGACATGCACAAACCGAAGCAGCCAAATCCTTAATTCTCCAAACAGAAACCAAAATCCCATTCAAAGCTCACAAGCTCGCAAAAGCCCTCTCCAACTTCCTCAACATTCCAAAACTATCTGCCAACGGAAAACCATCTCCAAACACACAAGCAACAATGTACATCTCACTCAACGCAGCACGGCGCATCCAAATCACATTCATAAATGCAAAAGGAAAAATAGAAGTCGGCCCACGAATAACAGTCTCCCACCTAGTTTGGAAGACAAAAAAATGAAGAGAAACGCAGTAATCCACTTTGAATTTCCCTCAAAAAAACAGTTAGAAATCTTGTTAAATGCCTTGATGCCTGAGACAAAAAAACCAGCGACATCTAGATCGAAAGTCTCTATTGAAGGCGAAGGCAAGAAGCTAATTATACGAATCGAAGCTAAAGACACCTCAGCCCTCAGAGCAACTCTAAATTCGTACCTTCGATGGGCTGCCCTTGTAAAAGACACGTACGAGGCTGTTGCGAGCCTTGAAAAGGCAGTGTAAAAACACTTAATTAACACGACATTATATTGCTGAGAAAAGAGCTGCATGCAACGTTTTGAGGAATAAAAATGAGCGACATATCACAGCTTCCCCCTCACGTTCAAGAACGATTACTCAGACTACAACAGCTTCAACGCAACCTCCAAGCAATTTTGGCACAGAAGCAACAAGTAGAATTAGAATTAAATGAAACCGAACAAGCCTTAACAGAATTGAAAAATTTAACTAAGAACGTCGTAGTCTACAAGTCCATCGGCTCACTCCTAGTACAGTCCAAGAAAACCAAAGTCGTGACCGAACTAAAAGAACGCAAAGAACTTCTAAATACGCGTGTAGAAGTCCTAGGCAAACAAGAAGAAAGACTACGCAACCAACTCAATCAATTACAAGCAAAACTCAAACGCGACCTGGGCGCTAGCCTTTCAAGCTCCGCAACACCTTAGCCCTCTGGTGAGATTCTTGCAGGAGATAGGCATACCGGAGCTTACTGAAGACCAGATGCAAACATTATCGGAAATCGCTGAAAAAGCTGCCCGAGATCATGTTTTGTCAAAGGTTCCTCAACGGAAAATCTTAACGTTGGACATCGCCATCGAAACCGTGGGCTCCAAGCCTGTCACAGTTTCAGTTGGCGTTGATCTGACCTTATCTCCGCTAATAAAGGCAGCCAGTGCAGAAAAACTTGCTAGCGAGGCTACAGAAAAAGCCTTCGAAGCAATAGAACAGTGTTTAAGGGAGCTAAGTTGCAAATCCAAGACATAACCGCTCTCTTAGACAAGATCAACGCTAGACTTGTTGTTTTGTTATGCCATCATAATGCAGACCCAGACGCAATTGGAGCCGCCTTCGCCTTTTCCAGTTTGCTCGAGCGCCTTCGTCCAAGATTACGGACAGAAATCGCAGCAGCAGAAGGGCCCAGCCGCTTGTCTAGACACTTGCTGACTAGTTTGCCGATAAAGCTAACACCCAATCCCCCCATTGAAGAAGCTGATGCAATTGTGTTGTTAGATACAAATACCATTCAGCAGTTGGACGATTGGGCAAAAAGAGTTGAAGCTTCTGATGCTCCAATAATCGTAATTGACCACCATGCCAGTCACCCGGAGACAGAGCAGTTGGCAACTCTTATTGTGGCAGATGAAAACGCGTCGTCCACTTGTGAAATCATCTACAAGTTTTTCATGGACATGAACGTTCGATTCTCGGAGGCAGAAGCTAAATCGCTGTTTCTAGGCATAGCATTTGATACACGTCATTTTATTTTGGCAAGCTCAGTAACGCTCAAGATTGTTGCTGATTTGATTGATGCAGGTGTAAATGCAAGGGAAGCTTTGGGTCTTCTTTCTTTGCCGATGGAAGAGTCTGAGCGTATAGCGCGGCTTAAGGCATCAAAGAGAGTTAAGCTTCTCAAAGTTGGAGACTGGATTATCGCATTCTCGCATGTGGGTGCTTATCAGGCTTCTGCTGCCAGAGCCTTAATCTCGTTGGGTGCCCACGTGGCCATCGTTGCTGGTCAGAGAGATGAAAAATTGAGAATTAGCATGCGAGCATCTCGCAAATTCTATCAAGCAACTGGCGTACATCTTGGCCGTGACTTGGCGAAGCCACTAGGCGAGCATTTTGGAGGCATGGGTGGTGGTCATGCGATTTCTGCAGGAGCTAACGGAGAAGGCGATTTGAAAGCTTGCCTTAAGCACTGTGTTAGATTATTGAAAGAAAAACTAAGGCGTAGTTGATATCCACAGAGAAGCGGAACCCATAAATATTTTAAGATAAAAGGTGGTTGGACCAAAACAGCATGCGCGCTCGCCTCTATTTCCCCTTTTTCTGTTCTTGCGCGCGAAACACGTCGCTGAAGAAATGGCATCTTCATATTGTGGTCAGATTCTGAGAGTGTCTACTTTTTGTCATGAACGCTGTTATCTATGGCGATTACGAATCCAAGGAGCAGCCTTTTATCGTAATCAGAATCCAGAATTTTGATGGCGTAGGTATCTGAAAAGTCGAAGAGACCCCCCAACACTAGGTCTTTGAAGAAGTCGCTTTTGCCTATTTTTGCCTTCAACTTACCATCCATGTCTTTTACCTCAAAGTTTTTTCCTAAGAAGTTGCCTTTAGCTTCAAGAAGCTTTCGTCCTTCGTTGTCTTCCAACCAGAGTTTTGGACGGAATAAAGTTAGAATCTTCCGATTTGTCCTCCCCAGCAACCGCCCTTCGACATCTTTGATCATATAAGATGGTCGCATGGAAACCAGCTTCTTGTTAACGGTAAAAACTTGAGTTCCATCAACCTCAGACACTTCTATAAGAGCTCTTAGTGATATGACACGTCTGTGCATTTTCCCCACAGAAGTACCATCTCGATTGAAGATGTCGCCGCTTCCCCAATCCCACCACTTCTCCTTGAGTACGTAGTAATTCAATCCGGGACTAAGGAGCCCCATGCTAGCAACAGAATCCATTTTCGTCACATCGACATTTACATTCAAATCGGATTCCATCTTTTCACAACAACCCATTTTCTATCAATATGTCGCGAAACTATAAGATGGAGTCAACAAATAGTTTATGAAGGGAGAATCCATTTTTGCATGACTAGTTTTATCCCTTAATTGCTCTCAAAAACCTAGAGAAAAGTTCGTCGTCTAGCTTGCGCTCTCGAGCACTGTACAATAGGTTAATATACTGCCGTTTCTTGTCATGAGTAAGTAAAACGCACTGTTTTCACACAGTTTTGCTGTGACAGTCTTCTAGTCGGAATGTGAGCATTTATCCGATTTTTAAGGAGTTGCCGTTTTATAAAAACAAGGAGGCATACATATGAAAATTCATTTCCTCGGAGGAGTCCGAGAAGTAGGCGGCTCTTGCATCGCCATCGAAACTAACTACGGGAAAGTTGCCCTCGATTATGGAACCAAGGTTGGAGAGAAAACTGCTAATCAGTTTCCAAGGGATTTCGACGCGGTAATCATCAGCCACGCCCATTTAGATCATTCAGGCAGTCTCTTAGACTTATCACGCACAAATTCTGTATTAGTTGGGTCAAGGATGACTCGCGATGTCACCACTGCCCTTTTACGTGATATGGTAAAGATTCAACGCATGAATGGAAACAACTTCCCATATAATAATCATGACGCAGACAATGTGAAGAAATCATGGTGGATTCGGGATTCTATCGCATTGCCCGGAATGTTAATTCGCTTATACCCAGCAGGACACGTTGCTGGAGCAAGAATGATCGGCATCCAAACTGAGGGCAAAGAGATACTCTATACAGGAGACTTCTGTCTTCACGACACTGAAATTCTGGAAGGAAGTAAACTAGAGACCCTGCCAAAAGAACCTGAAGCACTAATTGTCGAGTCAACTTACGGGGGGACAATTAGGCCGCGAAGAAGCGAACTTGTTGATCAGCTTCTGGAGCGAATTCTCTGCACCATTGAGAGAAAGGGAAATGTTTTGATCCCTTCGTTCGCCTTCCACAGAAGTCAGGAGATGGCAAAGAGAATCGACCAAGCCATGGAAGATGGCGTCCTGCCAAAATACCACGTTTACACAATATCCAAGCTGGCCCATAAAATCACAGGGTACTTCAACAGCCAAAAGCAACTCTTCACTAAAAACATCCAAAAGGAAAACGAACCATTCAACTATCGACATGTAAGGCAACTTCGTCGAACCGAGCAGATTAAAGAACCTGCAATAGTCATATGCACCTCAGGTTTCGGCCATGCGGGTGCAAGCCTTCACTTGCTAAACGAGTGGGCATCGGACGAGAACAACTCCGTAATCATAAACTCAGGCTACCTTCCTCCGGAAAGCCCACTGAAAGTTGCCAAGGAAAAAGGGGAACTCATCATGAACGGAACCAAAGTCCCTGTGCGAGCAGAAGTTGAACAAATAGAGCTATCTGGACACGCTGACCAAGTAGAATTGATTCAACTAGTGGAAACGTTAAGGCCGAAGAGCACATTTCTAATCCACGGAGAACTAGAGCAAGCGCAAGCTCTTTCAAAAGAGATTTCTGGAATAACCGAAGTGCACATACCAGAGACAAAAGAAACAATCTTCATGTAACAGATATCTCGAACACAGGTATGCTGCATGCATGCGTGAATGTCAAAGCCGAGTTAGAGTTTGAAGAGCGCATGTGCACCATCCTATGAGCTATTGTTGCATTACATGGTTGCAGGATTTTGACAGCTTTTTGATAGGATTTACTATCAATTTTATGATCTATCTAGTAATGCGCGTGCGTTTTTGGAGTTTTCGAAGTCTCAACACGGTGATTTTTGTGTTTAACCCCATTCTCGTCCGTATTTGCTGGCCATGGTAACTATGTCGAAGATGTCAACCTTGCCGCCTGAAGGAGCTAGATCGGCACCTGGAAACCACTTCTTGTCCGGCACACCAGTTCCCTGGCTGCCGTAGGCTCCTGCTGCAATAACAATGTCGTAAATGTCGATTTTGTAGCTGCCGTTCCGTGGCTTTGGCCCACTCTCCCATTTCCAGACGAAGTCGATCTCGCCTAAAGGCGGGGTCTCCATCCAGTAGTAGGGGTTACGCTTCAACGTTAGGCTCCCGCCTACTCCAGGTGAAAAGTCGGTTGCGTAGTACATCCCAGCCCCCTCAAAGATTGTCTGCCAAGACAAATCGCCAGCCGTGTATGCAACAGCGTCTCCAACACTCCAGTAATCTACAACGATCACGGTGTTTTCTGTCAAGTCTGTGAAGATTTCCAGCTTGCCCTCTGAGGACAGCCCTTTCCCAATTATATTGTACTCATTGAACATGTTTAGAGTGGTGCCATCTGCTGTTATTGAGCTAATCCAGACTGGTTTGCCACTTAGGTTAACCACGCCTGGTGTTGTGAGGTTGATTCCCTCCACGAATGTTTCGGTGGCGTTGTCTGCAAGCGGAGGCTGTAGGAACACGTCAACTGGCAACACATAATAATAAGCATAGTAGTTGTTCCAGAAGCTGAAAGAGTTAAAGTAGATGTCGACTTGGAAGTCGTTCACGATGTCAATGTGGTGGACGTCTTCGAAGGCTACGAAATGCCCCGGGGTCTGGTACATATACCAAGCGGTGAAGAAGTAGTGGCTGGCGTTGACGTTGGCTTTTTGGTTTCCAGTTACGGGTTCGGCAAAGTAGCAATTGTCCCTGAACCACCTTGTAACCTTTGTCTTATCCTGATCGTCATCGTTCCAAGTGCTAATCTCACAGTCCCGAACAAAGCCAGCTTGCTCAACTGAAAGGTCATAAGGAGGCACATCGAAGCCACTGTAAAGGTTCATCCTATTCAAACATTGATAATCATAGAACCAGTCTGAGTAGATGATATTCATGGCATTAGGTGCACTTTTCATTCCAAATCTGATGGCTGTTCCATCTTGTTTGTAGGCATTCATGAATGTGTAGGAGTTTTCAGGTCCCCTCCATTCCATGTTGACAATGCCTAAAACGTTTCTGCTGTAAGCCCAAAAAGCGCAGCTGCTCCACAATGGAATGGTTATGCATTGTTCGGTGAAGTAGCCCAAGGCTTTCTTGGTGTTTTCGAGAATCTCATCGTGTGATTGGCCATACCGCGCGTTGTGTAGAAGCTGACAAAGCTCGGGGTAGTTTGGGTTTCCGCTGCAGTCAACGCCAGTAACGTAGTTAGGTCCAAAGGGATACCAACCCTCGGTGCAATACAGACCGTGAAGAGTTATTGGTGGGAATCTTCCCACACTCCAGCCACCGGTGTACATGTGGTAGTCAAAGGCGCCCATCACTTTGTCGTAAAGAACGCCCATGCCAGCCTCGATGGCGTTCACGGGGATACCGTGTTTCCTCATGTTACCATAAGTCAGCCTTCCAGCCTGAAGCCTACGAGTGTCGTCGGTTCGCACGCAAACTTCCAAAT
>JAOZHR010000020.1 GCA_026014805.1 Candidatus Bathyarchaeota archaeon
CATCAATCACCAATTTGCCTATCTATGTACGTGTATTAGCTTATTTTGCTTCCTTGCTCGATATCCTTTTCAGGCTGGAGACATACAACGTTTCCTTTGTCATTTTCAGCGGCTAAAATCATACATTGGGATTCTATGCCCATGAACTTTCTTCGCTGAAGATTTAAGATGAAGGCATACTTTTTGCTCACTAATTCTTCAGGTTTGTGCCATTGTAGAAGACCGGCAACTGCTTGCTTTTTTTCGTTTCCGAAATCCACAATCATTCTTATAAGATTTCTCGAACCTGGGATTTGGTTGGCTTCCAAAACTTTGCCGACTCGCATATCAAGCTTCTGAAATTCTACAAAGGATACTTCCATTTAAGTCCATCCATCTTTAGAATTTCATAGTTGGTAACTGACGAACTTATGTATTTCGCGTGTGCAGGCAAGTCGAAGTATGAAAATATTACTTATATGCGCGCGCACCTCATTGTCAAGGGGATTATTTCTATGGCTGAGGCCCTATATTTGGAGGATAGTTACCTCCGTGAGTGTGATGCTACTGTTGTTTCAGTGAAAGATGGTAAATATATAGTCTTAGATCAAACTATTTTCTATCCTAAAGGTGGAGGACAACCGTGGGATACTGGGAAGATCATGAAAGGTGATGAGGTTTACGATGTTGTTTATGTTGGCAAGTTCTCTGGGGAGATTTCTCATGAGGTTGATCGTATTGGTTTGGAATTTGGGGATAATATTCATTGCCTTTTGAATTGGGATAGGCGGTATAAGCTTATGCGAGCACATACTGCAGCTCATGTATTTGCTTCTCTTCTATGCATTGGTACAGGGGCGCTTATCACTGGAAATCAGCTTGAGGAAGATAAGATCCGTTTTGATTTTAGCCTTGAAAAATATGATCGCGAGATACTTGCAGAGTATATCGGGAAGGCTAATGAACTTCTTGGGAAAGATATCCCAGTAAAATCGTATGAAATACCAAAAGATGAAGCTATGAAGATTCCAGGCATCGTGAAAATGGCAAAAGCTCTCCCTCCAAATGTTCCTAAACTCCGCATTGTCGAGATAGTCGGTTTGGATAAACAAGCTGATGGAGGAACCCACGTTAGAAACTTGAAAGAGATAGGACATATAAAACTACTTAAGACTAAGAACAAAGGGAAGAATAATAGAAGAGTCTATTTCGCACTTGTATAGAAGCAAGCGATTGCGACGTACATCCTTTGGATAAGACTTCTATAACTACCCTAACATCTTTGAACCAGCTACAAATGGAGAAATCATCCGCAAACCCCCCAACCCCACACACAACTGAAACTTTTTTCTGTTCTTCAAGGTTCTGATGAGGGTTTCACGTTTGCGTCGTGCATTTGTATCTTGCCAATGGGCTCTTTTCTAGAGGGGGAAGTCTGTTTTTGCGACGTACATTATGTTTATTATCCATTTAGAACAATCGTTGCACGCGCTAAACAAGTGACGCCGAGCTATATACACTCAAAAGCCTTGAGCCCAATTCTTGCTCCAAAGCCAAGCTTCAAAACTCTAACGCCAAAGACGAAAACTTAGAGGGGGGGGGAGGGGAGGGGGGGGTCGGTCGGTAGCAAAACCTTCCGCTGAAGTTTTGTTATGGCGACGTACATCATAACCTTACCATTTCTCTCTGAGAGTCCTAACTGGAAAGATTAAAGCCAGAGTTTTTAGAAGCATCTTAAACAGCAAAACCCTCGCCTGCTACAAATACATTTTCACACCTTCCGCCACTGGAAAGCAACGATGGAATACGCCAAGACAAAGGACACACTACACGTAATGAGGCTACTTGACCACAAAAACATCAACACAACACTGCTCTACACTCAGTTGGTAGTCTTCAAATCAGATGAATACCATACTGCAACGGCTCAGAAGGTTGAAGAGGCTCAAAAGCTTGCTCAGGCAGGCTTCGAGTATTTCGATAGTCTACAAGGCGTTCACATCTACCGCAAGCGGAAGTGATATTATAGGAAAACTAAGCGTTTACCTCGCAAAACTAAGCGCTTATTTCTGAAAATGCTTATAATTAACAGTGGTTTATTCTAATTTTGCGACGGTGAACCGCGGGCCGGTAGCTCAGCATGGCTGGAGCGTTCGGCTGATAACCGAAAGGTCGAGAGTTCAAATCTCTCCCGGCCCACTTCAGAATTTTCTTGGACCACTGTTTCAGATTTTCTTTTAGTGGTTACTTACGTTTTTTGAAGAGTCTCCAAACTGTATTCTTTTCCGTATCTAATCGTCTGAACGTTACTGCTTATCTTCTTGAACAATTGCTGGTTTTCCGTGTGTATCGGAAAAATTTTCTTCGGCTTAATGTAGTTGATTAGACCCGTTAATTGATCTCTGTTTAGGTGGCCGGAAGCATGCAGTTGATGAAACTGCATTTTAAAATGGTTGAGCCAGTTATGCATTACCTGATCTTCAATGTCTTCTTCACTGTAAGGTTCACTCATGCTGTGGATAAAATGGCTGCCTGGTTTCGGCTTAATGTCAATTAGTTCTGCAAACTGATAAAAATCCAAATCCATGACTAGCTTGCTCTGATTTTTGTGCACAAACTCATAGGTCGTCATTTTCTCCGTGAAATCTCGCTCCCAAACATAATAGTCCTTTTCCTCGAATCCTCCGGATTTTTTCCGTTTGTAGTAAACCAGAATATTTTTGTCCTTAAACGGGTCAGGAAGATCAAGGCGTCTATCTTCTACAAGTCTGCTTAGCAAATGAGCGGTTTTTAGAGAAATAACAATCTTTCTATCGTTGCTCTTAGCCACGTTGTAGAAACTTCTGAACCGGTCCATATCCCTACTGTAACGAGTAACAAACACAATCTTATTTGTGGAAGAAACAACGTTACTGCTTAACTTCTCAACCTGCAGCTCAGAATAGTTTTTTCGTTTTTGCTTCTCGACCATTTTAGTGCCTTCGCATATCATGGCCACTGGTTCAGATTCACGCGCTTTGTCTGCGAACTCTTCAGTCATATCCTTCCTAGGGCCGTGAGCCCTAAGATCTCCGGTGTATACGACTGTGCCTTCAGACGTGTGAACCAAAAAGCCATACGCAGCAGGGATTGAATGATCAACATGAACAGGCTCCACTAATATGTCACCGACCTTAATTTTGTCTCCAGTCCGAAACGTCTCATACCAACGCTGTCCGTAACTGCAGAAACTGCTGGTCTTCTCCATCGCCTCCAAAAACAGTTTGGTGCCCTCACCAAGATACACAGGTATTTCCGGGTCTAAAAACTCGATATGTTTTACGTGATCGAAGTGGGCGTGGGACAAAAACACAGCGTCAAACCTTGGCTTCACATAAGGAACATCCGTGAACTGCAGTTGCTCCTTCGCATACAAACCTTTCAACTTCGGCAGTAAACCAAGCTCAAAATAATCCCCTAACCCGTTGATGGCTCGTGGAGACAGCCAACCCGAAAAAAAATCACAGCCCAATGTGAAAGATTGACCGAAATCCAAGAAAACCCTGACACCGCCATCTTCTAACAAGACCTTGTTTCCACCGATCTCATCCACTCCGCCGTAAAACGTCAAACTCACCATTCCAAACAGACCACCATCAATACTCACTCAACTACACATTTCAAACGATTGTTCTAATCGTTTAGCAGTTCTAAACTTAAAACCTTAATTCAGAAACAATCAACCTAAAAAATGGTGCGCGCGTTTCAATTTGACAGGATTTCACCTTTTACCATTCATCCGCTTCATCCTATCAAAAAAGGATGAGTCAAGGTATGTGTGTTGTGGTAGTGGCAGTCTAAGTTTTGCGCGCACATTCTTTCTTTATTGATTTTGTCATGCTCATACGCGTGCCTGTTCATGCCGCATCCTTATACCATAACATTTAAGACCTATGCTTCTAATGAACAAGCCTAACAACAACTGGTGTAAATACATGTCAGATAAAGAACAAACCGAAATCGAGGCATCTGCTGAAAAAGTGGAAAGCGAAGAGGCGACAAAGGAAAAAGAAGTTGAAAGCCGCAAAACACCTCGCAAAGATCGCAAAGACCAAAACACAGTCTACATTGGAAACAAACCTCCAATGAATTATGTCATGGCAGTCATCACAGCTTTCAATATGAGTGACACGGATGAAGTCGTCCTGAAAGCGCGAGGTCGCGCCATAAGCACAGCTGTTGATGTTACCGAAATCCTCCGCAACCGATTCTTCAAAGACGCCACAGTCCACGCTATCTCCATAGGTACAGAGCAGATCACACCCAGAGAAGGCGGCAACCCGAGAAACGTCTCAACAATGGAAATTATCATTAAAAAATGAGAACCATTGGAGAAAACAGATCCGCCTATCCACTCTATTTTTGTAGAGGTGACGGTTTCTGCGCACGCGGTGTTCTTGGAATAATAAAAAATGAATCCGCGCACAACTGCAATGCCAATGCGTGCGCATACACTTTTCCATGACCCACATTATTCTCTTCGCCATATGTTATAGGGGCATTGGTTCCAACAGTATCTGCCACCTTTAAACACACACCCTTTGCATTCTGATCTGCTAAAAGATTTTTGTTTCCTCATAAACTCCCAAATAAAAACTGTCAAACTGCTTTATGAATTATCCCTTTGGGCGCCCCCTAACATGCTTCTTGTAATGAAGTAGTTTTTCTCTTTCTTCTTTTGGCAGGAGAAAAGCAGGTAGCGTCTTTGTTTTCCTTGGTCGACCCCAATTCTTCAGGGTAGTAACTTTGATTTCCTCTGTCAAGAATCACCCTCCTATTATCACGTGGTGAAGGGAGGTTCGATTTCTACCTTAGACTATTTAAGTTTAGTGAACACAGTAGATAATTCGAAGCTTATTGGTGATTTGGGTATGGGGAAAAAGAAGCTTTCACGTGTAAAGAGAAGGATGTTAGAAAGACAGAGAGAACCACCCATATATAGTTCTGAAAGTCTTCGTCAAGCATATGAAAAGGAGACCAGGTGGGTAAACAAGGTTCAAAAAAGAAAAGAGTGATGGTCACACAATGGATTCCTTAAACCCTTCACGCTGATGGGGATATTCTTGATTATTCTGCGCGCCCATAATCTTTTGCATATCTGGCGGGCAGATTATTCGTAAAATATCAGTTGCTGTTCTTCGAGTATCCTATGAAGCTTGTGCACGGCGTCATGGACGTCCTGTTCTCTTTTGCCTCCAGTGCAAACAAGGTTCCCGCTTGCGAATATCAGTATGACCACTTTAGGTTCGCCCATCCTGTAGATCAAGCCTGGAAACTGCTCTGGCTCATACATCGCTTTTCCAAGCGTGAAAACTGCCTTCTCCAAATCTATCTTTCCACCTAACCTTGCAGAAGCAACGATGTTCACAACCTTCAAGTCCGGCTTGCCGATGATGATTATTCCGCCCTTTTTCAGTTCTTTAACAACTGTCATAACAGCTCTCCGGGATTCCTTCTCCGATTTTGCTCCTGTGCAAACCATTTTTCCAGTGCTAAAAATCAACGTAGCCGTCTTCGGTCTCTTAAGCCTAAACACAAGTCCCGGAAACCGTTCTGGGCGATATTCAACCCCTGGATAACCTTTCACAACAGCGTTTAAGTCAATCTTCTGGTTTAAAGTGGCAGAAGCAACAACGTTTTCAATTTTTATTTGGGCTTTAGTCTTTGGCATTAAACACCGCTCGTATAGTGAAGTGTTTAAACACCTATTATAAAGCCTTAGATTCAAGAGGTGGATATTTCTCTGCACAACTTTTTTTGTTTTTTTGCGCGCGCATTTAGATCTTGAAGAAAGTGACGATGAGGTTTAAACCGTTGCAAATCATCGTACCCTAGGAGCGAGAAGCTGTCTTCAACTCGTTGAAGAAGCACCTGACAGAGTTGAACGCAATCATTGATAACCCTGCTGTGCCTACGAAACTGAAGTTACGCGCGATGGCTGTAACAGTGTAAGTGGCGGAGGCCGTGAAAGGCATTTTGAATGATGTCGAGCTTGAAGAGCTAGAGCCCCAAGTTGCAGAGTTGAGACAGGTTGTGGAAACCGAACTTAAGAGAATATCCTCACGCAGTTGGTAATGAGGGTGCTGTTAAGGAATGCGACGCGCGCGCGCGCCTTTCTAAAAGCGGCTCACATCGCTGAGAAAAACGGATTTAAAATAATCCATGGCATCGTAGATTCGTTATGGATTAAGAAGGAAGACGCATCACCTCAGAACTACATCGACTTATGCAAAGAGATAAGTGGAAAAATTGGGGTGTCTTTGAACTTTGAAGGTCGATATAAGTGGATAGTGTTCCTTCCCTCTAGAATTCATCCCAACGTTGCGGTGTTGAACCGTGACTATGGCGTCAAAGAAGACGGCAAAATCAAAGTTAGAGGAATAGAAGCACGAAGAAGGGACACGCCTAAATTTGTGTATGATGCCCAAATGGAAATGATCAAAACCTTAGCCACAGCAAACAACGTTAAGGAATTCTATACGAAAATACCCGACGCCTTGAATATAGTTAGAAAATAGAGAAAAAGGCTTATCGAAGGAGAAATTCCAATTTGGGACTTAATTATCACTAAGCGACTCTCCAAGCCTTTAGACAGCTACAAACAAAAAGTCAGCCAAGTCATCGCCGCTGAACAACTTCTAAAAGAGGGAGTTAAAGTACCCGCTGGAAAGAACGTTAGATTCCTTTTCACCAGTGCAGACAACAAACATTATGAACGAAGAGTTAGAGCAGAAGAACTAATTGAAGAAAACATTTACTCTGACGTTAAAAAATATCTTTCGCTTTTGTATATAGCAGCCTCAAACTTACTAAGCCCTTTTAGCTATTCAGCAAAAGACGTCTACGACTCAGTTAGAGGCCTTCAATGCGCAAAACTCGTCCAGTTCTGACCAAAGCCACACTTGTTCTTCATCATAAGTGGCACCACGCCACAACAGACTCTGAGTTCTCGTAACTAGTTTTACGCGCATACGCAAAGCTTATCTGAATTGTTCACGTCGGCTTTTGTGAGATGACATTTATGCGCACTTGGAAAGCTGCTAAGAATGCTCTTGAGTGTGTCTTTGAAGCTGTTGTCGGGGAAAGAGCCGTCATAGTTTGTGATGATGATAAAGCAGAAGTTGGAGAGGCTTTCTCTCGAGGGGCGTTAGCTTTAGGACTTTGGGGAAGACTTGTTACTCTAGAAACAACAAAAGGGTTCAGAAAAGAGGTCCCCAAACATCTTCTCGAAGTTCTAAGTGCAAAGCCTGACATATACATTAACCTGCTACGAGGGATTAGAGAAGAGACGCCGTTCAGAATCAAGCTTATTCATTTAGAGACCAGGGACAAAAGGTCTCGTCTGGGACACTGCCCAGGAGTAACCTTAGATATGCTTAGTGAAGGGGCCTTAGCGTTGACTGTGGAAGAACATGAAAAGATGCAGGATTTTGCGCAAAGGCTAATGTTAAAATTAGATCAAACAACTAAGGTTGAAGTAACATCTCCTTCAGGCACCGAGCTCACATTTAGCACCGAGGGAAGACCATTCTTCACCGACACCGCCATTGATTGGAAGAAGATGAAATGGATGAACCTGCCTACGGGAGAGGTCATAGTAGCACCTGTTGAAAACTCGCTGGAAGGCACACTTGTATGTGACATGGCTATCGGCGGAGTTGGACCCTTGAAAAGCCCTGTTGAGTTTATAGTGAAAAAAGGCATAGCGAAGGATACTAGTTCACAAGACAAGGAGACGTTGCAGCAAGTTAACAATACCATGGAGACGGATGCATGGGCAAAAGTTGTAGGTGAGTTTGCTTTCGGAATAAATCCCAAGGCGAGGTTCGTTGAGGAATTTCTGGAAGCAGAGAAAATTCTCGGGACAATCCATATTGCCTTTGGACACAACACTGACATGCCTGGCGGAAAGAATCCGTCCAGCAACCACATGGATTTACTGGTCTCTGAGCCAACGGTAAAAGTAACCAAGAGAAACGGAGAGATAATAGAAGTTCTGAAAGATGGAGAGTTTAAAATTCGGTGGAAATGAACACATACATACGCGTAGGCATCATTGAACTTTAATCTCCCAACCTATCAACCTCATTTCATCCACATTCACTTCATGTTTGCGACGTACATCGTATGCACCACTGGCAAGAGGTCAAATCCCACGCACCCGTTACAAATTAACTCATGAACGGGCCTACTCATGATTTCCAAATACTTTTCTAGTTAGAGACAGAGACGTACTCGAAACAGTTTTCTATGGAAGGCTCCACTTTAGTTTCGGTTACAGCGTGATAAATCTCAGAGATGTAAAAGATGCAAGAGAAACAATAAGAAATCTAGTCAAGAGAACACCTCTAGTGCGTTCTCAATCTTTAAGCGATTTTTGTGAGGGGCAGGTGTACCTGAAACTTGAAAATCTGCAAATAACTAACTCTTTCAAGATAAGAGGCGCTCTTAACAAGATGCTGCATCTGAATATCGAAAAAATGAAACAAGGAGTTGTCACCGCCTCTACAGGAAACCACGCCCTAGCAGTTGCCATCGCCGCAGAAAGGTTAAACATTCCCGTCAAAATAATAGTTCCAGAGAATACGTCTAAGGCGAAAATCGGTAAAATCAGGAAACATAATGTAGAACCAATTCTATACGGAGAAATTTACGACGAAGCAGAACAGAAAGCGATAGAGCTAGCAAGGAAAGACGGGTTAATCTATATCTCTCCCTACAACGACCGATTTGTTATCGCAGGGCAGGGAACAATTGGACTAGAAATTCTTGAAGATTTACCAGATGTCGATACTATAATAGTGCCTGTTGGAGGTGGAGGTTTAATTTCAGGAATAAGCCTCGTCATAAAAACCGTTAAACCGGCCGTGAAAATTTTGGGAGTGCAATCAGAGGCTTCGCCAGCCATGTATGAATCATTGAAAGCCGGCAAAATTGTTGATGTAGAAATGAAGGAATCTATCGCAGATGGCTTGTTTGGGGGTATCGAAAAGGGATCTCTCACGTTCGAGATTGTCAGAAACTATGTTGACGAGCTCTTGTTGTGTAAAGAGGAAACAATAAAAAGAGCAATCTGTTTGCTTTGGGCTAAGGAAAAACAGGTTTCAGAAGGTGCGGGAGCCGCTGCTATTGCTCCAATAATAGAAAATAAACGCGTGTTCACGGCAAAAACGGTCGTTGCTGTGATAAGTGGAGGAAACATCGAAGAAAAGCTCTTCCGTGACCTAGTAGCTTCAGAAACGAACAATCGTACGCGCAAAAACATGCGACCTGAGAATTGAATTGACGATTTGCATCTCTTGTTACAGCTCATCTAGAACAAGGTAGACTGCGGAGGAAATTTCCACGCTTTAGTGGGGTTTATGTCTCTCTATGTTAATTTTTTAGTTCTTTACTCTGTTTTGCAGAGAATATCGCGAGTTGGTTATTTACTCTGTTTTTCTTCTTCCATTTCCAGCGTTAATGAACCTTTGTAGCCACATTTCTCGCATACATATTGCTCCGGCAGAAGCCAAAGATCGAATTTACTTGACAGATGTATGTATGGGTTGCCGCATTTCGGACAGTGTTTTCTGGTTGGATTTCTACGTTTCAGACTGCTAAGCATTTCACGCAAAGTTCGTAGCTTACTCAAGTTTTGTTCGCCTTGGCTTCATTGAAGTTCTATGTTTTGTTCCGGAAAACCTAGCCGCATGAGAAATGTTTTGACTCTGTCTCGGTGGTCTCCTTGAAGAATTATTTGGTTGTTTTTGGCGGTTCCGCCGCATGCACAGAAGTTCTTAAGCTTCTTCGCTAGTTGTCCAAGGTCTTGGGTTTTATCATCAATGCCCTCGATTATTGTTGCCGGTTTTCCCCATTTGCGGCTTTCTCGGCGTATTTTTATGCGTTGTTGTTCCTTGCTGATTTCTCCGCACACACATATGTCTTTTGGGAGTCCGCATGTTGGACAAATTTCTGCCATGTTGCTCAACTAGCTAAAGAATGTTGGCGATATTTAAGATTTTCAATGCTAAAATATGAACTTGGACAGTATGGAGTTTAGCGCGTTTAACTGTGTAGGTTATTAATTCGTTTGTCTGGATGCACGCGTGCAGGCGAATTGAGCAAGTGCATAAAGAATAGCGGCATTCGTGCGTAAGGCAAGAATTTTGACCTGAACAGTTGCTTTGGGATTCTAAAGCAGGAAGGAAAAATATGTGAACTTAAATAAGCTTATGGCAAATTATCCATGTGTGTTAGGCATCGTTGTGAAAATAGAATGGTTGTCGAAGAAATAATACAGCGCATCCTTTCGCATCAGCATGGTTTGACTCGTGAAGAAGTAGTGATGGCTATAGAGAAGAAGAAGGATGCTAGTGGAGGATTCCTGACAGATGAAGCCTCTGCGCGGCTGGTGGCCACAGAGTGTGGAGTGAAAATTGAATTTAAGAAGCCCCTTCCAAGAATTTACATTCGCCAGCTTGTTTCTGGCCTAACTGATGTAACTGTTTCTGGTCGTGTACTGCTTGTTAGCACGCTACATGTATTTCCTCGACCAAACGGAGACGGTCAGGTAGCACGGCTTCTAATTGCAGACAAGACAGGTTCTATTGAGGTTGTTTTATGGAATGAAAAAGCAGAATTCACTAGGAAAATTAAACTTAGACAGATAGTCAAAGTCTCGCATGGATATGTTCGGCGGTCTAGACGTGGCGAGATGGAATTACATGTCGGACAGCGAGGCGGCATCCAAGTTGCTCCTTCTGACGTAGAGGCAAGCGACTTCCCCTCTATCAATGATTTCGTCGAAAAGATTGCTAATATAACTGAAGTGCGCAGAAAGGTCAACGTAGAAGGAGTGATTCAAAGTGTATATTCAGCGTCCACATTTCAGCGGCAAGATGAAACACAAGGTCGAGTAATGCGAATGGTGCTAAAGGATAAAACTGGGCAGATTCCTGTTGTGTTTTGGAATGAGAAGGTTGAAAATGTGGTTGACGCGAAGGAGGGAATGGCTGTTTTGCTGATGAATGTGAAAGTGAGAAAGAACCGTCGAGATGGACTGCTAGAGTTGCATGTAGATGATTTTGCTAATGTAGAAATTCTAGATAGCCCAGAAAACTTCCGCATTTAATATTTGAAGGGAAGGTAAGGACAGCTTTTATTGAAGGAACTGCAGCTAGAAACCCTACACTTAGAAATCACTACTAGAAGTTGAGCAGTAATTGTGGAAACATTTATTTCAAGAAGCTACGCACAATATACCTCTCTCTTGAATTGGTGAGTGAATATGGAAACAAATCAGATTTCTCTTCCCGTCGACGAATTACCTAAAAAATGGTATAATATTGCGCCCGATCTGCCGGAGCCTTTGCCTCCTCCTAAAGAACCTGAAAGTGGGCCTTCTCGGATGGAATTTTTAGGGAGGACGATGGTTCATGAATGTTTAGGACAAGAGGCTTCTACTGACCGTTGGATTCCCATCCCTGAGGAAATTAGGGAGCTCTACATTCAAGCTGGCAGACCTAGACCTTTGAATAGAGCAAGAAGACTTGAAAGGCAACTTGGACTGAAAAAGGTAAGGTTGTATTACAAGCGTGAAGACTTGTCACCAACTGGGTCTCATAAGGTGAATACTGCCCTAGCTCAAGCCTATTTTGCCGCGAAGGAAGGCAAGACAGCGTTGGTGACAGAAACTGGCGCGGGGCAGTGGGGTAGCGCATTGTCCTACGCAGCAAGGTTAATGGGGTTAGATTGCGTGGTTTTTTGGGTCAGAGCGGTTTATAATTGGAAGACTGATCGTAGGACGTTCATGAAACTTTTTGGCGCGACAGTTCATGCTTCGCCTAGTAAAGAGACGAAAATAGGCAGAGAGTTGTTGGCTAAGGATTCGAATCATCCGGGTTCGTTAGGAATTGCAGTTTCTGAAGGGCTAGAATGTGCCAGTTCGCGTGAAGGTTCAGTTTATTGTTTAGGTTCAGTGTTGAATCATGTCCTCATCCATCAGTCAGTAATTGGCTTGGAGACCATTGAGCAGTTCAAACTAGTGGATGATGAACCCGATTTAATTGTGGGTTGTCTGGGTGGAGGTTCGAATTTCGGAGGGATTGCATTGCCTTTTGCAGGTGAAGTTTTGCATGGTAAGCGTGAGTGCGAGTTTTTGGCAGCGCAGTCTAACGCTGCTCCTAATCTTGTGAAGGGAGAGTATAGGTATGATTTTGGGGATGTTGCTGAGCATACTCCATTGTTAAAAATGTTTACATTAGGTCACCGTACTGAGATGGTGCCGATTAGAGCGGATGGGCTACGGTATCATGCTGCTGCACCGTTAGTGAGCGCGTTGCGAAACCGTAACATGGTGAAGGCGGTGGCATATCCAACGGATGAGAGAGTGACTTTTGAAGCGGCGAGGATATTTTTACAGAGTGAGGGATGGTTGATTGCACCAGAATCGGCGTATGCAGTAAGAGCTAGCATAGATGAGGCTTTGAAGGCGGAAAAAGCAGGTGAAGAAAAAATTATTTGCATGAATATTAGTGGACATGGTTTTTTGGATATAGAAGCGTATAGGGACAAGCTTAATATTAGCTGAGTAGGCTGGCATTGTTGGTTCGCCTAGACTAGATCCTATGCAATATGCTCTAATAGAGCCTCAAACAAAGTGCTGATGACTGTCGTATATGATTGTTTTAGCACATCAAAACGAAAGAATCTCTTGAGCGGTATGCTTTTATTTGGCTGACTTACACATACCTAACCACTAGAAAGGAGACTAATCAGCATTGTTTAAGGTTAAAATGACCAATGCAAAGCTCCTACGAGACATGTTCCAAGCCATAGCTATCCTCGTAGACGAGGCCACTTTCAACCTAAACCCCGAAGACATCCAACTCCGCGCTATGGACCCCAGCCGCGTTGCCATGATAGACTTCCAATGGCCCAAAACCATCTTCGACGAATACGAATGCGACCAACCCCAAAAAATGTGCATAAACATAACCGAGCTACTCAAGCTACTCCGAAGAACAGGCAAAGACGAGACCGTAGAACTATCCCTAAACCCTGAAACCGCTCGTCTCCAAATCGCAATTACAGGCAGATACACGCGCACCTTCAACATGCCCACATTAGAACCTCAAGAAGAAGAAGTTCCAACCCCAAAAATAACCTTCAAAGTCGAAGCCAAAATAACCACAGATGGACTACGCCAAGCCATCGAAGACGCTCAACTAGTAAGTGACCATGTACGCATTGAAGCCGACACTGAAAAATTAACCCTCCAAGCCACGGGAGACCTCATGGGCGCCACTATAGAACTCAAGAAAGGAAGCGACGCACTCCTAGACCTCCAAACCCAAGAACCAGCCAAAGCCACCTTCAGCCTCAGCTACCTCGCCGAAATCATCAAAGCAGCCTCAGCCACCAGTGAAATCGCAACCCTCCAATTCGCAAACGACATGCCTATACGCATCGACTTCCAACAACCACAAGAGGGAAAACTCACCTTCTACCTAGCCCCACGCATAGAAGTAGAATAGCCGCATGCCCTTCACAACATACGACCTAGCTAAATACCCCTTTCTCCCCCAAGCCGCAAACTACATCAAACAACTAGATTTAACCATACAAGAACTAGCAGAAACCCCCATGCAAGAAATCCTCAAACACGCTGAAAAACGCATAACCCAATCCTTCCAAACCTTCCCCCAAACAGCATACCACCCAAAAAACCCCAACATAGAAATCCCCTCATTTCCCGTAGCAATCATGATCGTCACTGCCATCAAAGACAAATACCTCAAAAAAAGATACGCCCTCTACGAAGCAAAAAAAACCTACGAACACCTAAAGGAAGAAAAACAACAAAAGAAAACCCTAGAAATCGCAAAATTCTTCAACTGGAACATCTCCCAAACCAACGCTGGAACATACCCTTTCACACTCCACTTCACAAACTACCTACAAAACACCACAACTCTCCAACAATCAGAATGGAAACTCATAAACAGACAACTCAGCAAAGGCAAAGTCCACCTCACCACACGCGAAGTCTGCCGCCTCCTCCAAGAAGAAATACGACGACATGTAGAGGCGAAACTTGACACAAAAGTTAGTTCACTGCCCCCAGAAATTAGAGCAATAGCAGAAAAACTCAAAAATACCTTTATGGCCCGCAAAGGGGCAATCAAACTAGAAGAATACCCAAAAACAGTAGACGTCGAAGCCTTCCCTCCATGTATAAAAGCGCTCTACAACTCCATATCCAGCGGTCATCACCTCTCCCACATCGGCCGCTTCACCCTAACCACATTCCTAGTAAACATAGGCATGACCACCGAAAATGTCCTCGACCTCTTCCGAACACTCTCCGACTTCAACGAACGCCTCACAAGATACCAAGTGGAACACATTGCAGGCCAGAGAGGATCAAGAACAAAATACAAACCCCCAAGATGCTCCACGCTCAAAACCCATGGCGTTTGCATCAGTCCAGACGAAAACTGCAAAAGGATAAGACATCCCCTAGCACATTACCTTAGAAAACTAAGGATAAAACAACTCAAGCAAGGAAGGGAAAAAGAAGCTTAACTCTTTTTTTGATAAACTCAACTATCTTCCACCTCTTCCTTACCCAGGGCCAAACAGAATATGCAATGCATGCGAGAAAAGCCCCCGCAGAAATAGTTGCCCCATAATAAAACCATCTCTGAGGTTCATACTCAATAGTGACACTCAACTGACCTGTACGATTAATCCAGAAACCGTTTATTACGCCGTATAAAGTGGTGCTTGAAACTTTTTCACCATTGACATAAGCAACCCACAAAGGATCATAAGTTTCGGCAAAGGCAAGTGTGAAAGAGCATGTAGCGTTGACGTTTACAATGTATTTTGTTGGATTTATTTTTGTCTGGTTTATTATTTCAGCGGGTTTTTGCTCTGCTGCAAATATATCTTGTAGGGTTTCGTTGGAATTTTGTGTGGAGAATAGATATATCACGTCGAGTTCAGCATTCGTTGGAGTTGTAATTTGTATTTTATGCTTGCCTTTGTCTAAGTATATTGGGTCAACATAGTTCCAGTTGAGTCTAGTTGAGTTAATTGTGTACGTTTGGTTGTCTATTGCTATTTGGATTTGACCTTTTGATCTTGTTGCTATTCTGTATTGGCTTGGTTTTAGTATGGTAATGTTTTGCCAGACTGTTGAGCTCTGGTTTAAGATTAGTATTTGTCCGTTACTTGCCGCCCCACCATATCTGCTTGATTTTGTAGCGTTCTTGTAATAGAGATCCTTTTCTGCTTCAAATATGTAGATTGTTCTTTTGTTTTGGAGGTTTTTTTCTAATTGGTCTTGGGTTTTTTGATATTCTTGCTTCGGGATTAATGCGAAAAGGTTGACTGCGTTGAATCCTTTGATGTTTGTTAATATTATCTTGTGTTGTCCCTGTTCTAGACGTACTGTGTCGATTTCTTTCCATGAGAATGTGTTCAGTTGGTGTTTTGTCGGCATAGTATATTGCATATCATCAAGTTGGATTCCTATTTCTCCCCCTTTTTGGTTTGGGAAATAGCGAATTAGAAACACGTAGTTGTCCGTTTCTGCCACTTTGAGCGACATTTCTAGGGCGACGGATTTGGAGATTTCGTGCAGATCATTGTCGTTGAGCGTTAGATTTTCTTTCATGGTTGGCGTTGCCCATGTGAAGACTAGACCTTTTCCATAATCGAATTGCCAATTTTCTATTTCAATCTCCTTCAGATATGAGCACCATTCCACGCTAGATCTATGGATTGCTGTTTTAGACCATAGTGTTGAGGGGTTGGAATGGAAAGTCGCCTCATATGGAGCGATTACAACCTTTTTTCTGCTTAAGAGTGAGAAATCATTGGCTTTAGGTGTCAATATCACATTATCAGAAAGATTTGGGTTGTCCCCATCTATTGTCCTTTGATCCAAAAACGATATGCACGAAATTGTTGGGTTAAAGGATTCAATAAAGGATAGTGAATTTAAGATTTCAAATCCGCTGCCAGTCACCAAGTAACTTGAGCCAGGAATGTAGATGTGAGGCGATTCATTTCTATTCTCAAAGATGTAGATAATTCCATCCTGCTTAATAATTTGAACGTCCTTTTGAGAATTTAACGCTCCTGCCAAGTCTCCGTTCCCCATAGAGTCGTGAAAGATTATATATCGCACATTCACAAAAGTGAGATATTTCCCAAAAACTTCTGTTCTATTGCTCAATAGGATATGAAGTGCATATTCATAGAGATATCTTGATTGCAATTGAGAAATCCCTGCTACTGGTTTTGCACTTGAATACGCATCGAACGGGCCAATAAGGCTATCAGGCGCCCATGTAGTTCCTTGTCCAGTAAGTTTAGGCAACCATAGAACTTTAATGTCAAAGGGGTCATCTTCAAGCCATTCATTTGTTGAATAAAATTCGTTTGGAACAACTACCGGTTTAAGGGGCCCGCCAAAATAATTATGTGCGGTGGGAGCTACATAGATGAAAAGAAGAAAGACGAGTAAAGTCCCAAATAGCACATTCATCGTACGCATACGCTTCTCTTGAAACTTGAGGTTCTTCTGATTAGTTGTACGTAGTAGATGCGGTAATTTATTCATCAAACCCGCCGAAGCTAACCCCATCATTATTGCGTATATGAAATTCAGAAGAAATCCCCATTTGTCTGGGTCCCTTAACAGCCACGAAAATTTATTGACAAAAGGAATACTGAAACAGAATTCTTCATAAACAAAAGGAATTGGATTGTTTGTTCCACTTTGAAGAAAAATCACTGCAACGACAACTAAAGCCATGTATACCACTTTTCTTTCCTTTTTATGTAACAGCAGTGAGGAGAAACAGATAATCGGTATCAAGAAACTCGTCGTTTTCCAAAGAGAATCCAAAGACGAATTGGCAAAAGAGTAATCAACCTTTGGGTTCCAATAGCTTATAAGTCTAAGCGCGTTTAGAAAACTGCTTCTTCTACTAAGCATTCGTAAATTTTCAACTGTAAAAACGTACGTAGGTTGTGGCAAGCTTGAGATTGAATAAGACACTAAAGGTAATATCCAATAAGAGTTAAAGGAAACATATAAAATTAGGAACAATGCGAAATTCAACGTGATCGTCTTTCTCTGATTTTTCTGCACGCTAGGCGGAAACAACAATCTGTATAAATATAGCAAGGATAGCAAGAGAGATATGAAGACGATCGAATGGATTGCTGTCGAACATAATGTAAATGTGATTGCGGCAAGAAAACCATATTTCAGATCTACTCTTCTGTGTCTGAGCATTTTTATGAAAAACATAACTATCAACGGAACAAGGCTGTAGCTAGTGAGTAAAAATCGATGAGAAATTCTATTCATCACCCATGGATTGAACGCATACAAGATCGCAGATGCAAAACTGCAAATAAATAGTCCTTCTTTTTCTACATAGTTACCTAAAATTTCTCGCGCAAAAATATACATAGAGAAACCAGCTAAAGCAAGGGTGCTTATTATCATAAATTTGAAGTAGGTATCCGCTGGAAGATTTAAGGCAAAAAAAGGCATATAAAAAATCAGCAGATAAGCTTGCCGCATGAAGCCGTTCAGATCAAATATGCCATATTCTGTCCAAGTTGGGAAGTAAATGTCTATGAACTTGCGAGTGGTTAAAGTGGATATAAAATCTCCATGAATAATTAGACCCGGAAAGAAAAGAAGATCCTTGGTGAGGACAAACAAAACACACGAAATTAGCAGAAAGGCAACTAGGATGTCTCTTTTTGTATTAAAGAAGCTACTTAACGTTTTCTGAAACGACATGGCTTCGCAACCAATTTACATTATATGGCAACTCATGGGTTGCTTTGAACTTTATTTTTCGATATACTCCCAGTAAGCAGTCTATGAGTTGAAAAGCGTTTTTCTTCGGAATAAGCTTGTGTGGGTGGAAAAAAACGATTTTTGCAAGGCCTTCTGGATTCAATCTAAGTTGACCCGAAGAACTCAAAAATTTACTGTTGTATATGATGGATGCCTTCAAAGAACAATAAACTATTAAGACCGACAGATAGTTCTCTTTCAACATTTCTGCTATTTCATGAGAGCTCAGCTCCCTTAGTGATAAAGAGATCGAGAGGAAGTCCCCTAATGTCGTATAATGATGCTGAAAAATTGAGTGTGAAGAAACTATTAGCATATCGTATTTGCAGGAAGGCACTTGAATTGGTGTGTTTTTTATGGCTACTGTACGTAAGCTTTTCCATATCTCGTCTTCGTTGAAGAGCTTCACACCCGACCACGAAATTTCATAATGCAAATCAACATCCACACCGTTAATAACAAAAGTCACGGCCTTATGGAAAATATGGGTTCGCCTCTCATCGCAAAAACTCCTCAGTAAGACTGCACATCTCTCGAAATCTTTTCTTCTCACCAAGATATCAATGTCGCTTGGAACGCTGGTGTAAGGTTGGAAGGTCTTAAAGACAACAAATTCGATTTCTTCTTCACTGAATTTCTCGGATATTTTCTGCAAAACGTTAAGCATTTTTTCTTTCCGAATTTTGCATATTCTCAATATACTGATAAGCCTATTTCTAATATTCTCAGGCAATTCTTCAGAATAACTGTCAAGCAAATTTTCTAAAAAGATCATTTCTACATTGTTCCTTGTTACCATATCGATTATATAATCCCACCGCAGCTTTTTCCAAGCTATCTTGCCCACGAGTTTCTGGCTACCCTGGTAGTCAAGGTCTGGATAGGAGAGTAACAGAATGATTCTGTCTTCTTCCGACAGTGAACTAACGATCTTCCTCCTGAACTCTAGGAAGATTTCCTCGAGACACTTTTCAATTTCTCTCCGAGTGTTAACAATTCTTATGTTAAGCATCTTAGCCAGTTGCAAGTAGCGTTCCCTTTGAACTTTGTAAAAGCGCAACGAGTAATTGTGGGTTGCCTTCTTTCTATTGTATGCGATTTCGGGGGAAACGTCGGTAAGAATCACAATGTCAGGTTTTGGAAAGCATAGATACATAAGCCTAATAACTTCATTGCTGCAACCTAGATATTCCCAACTCATTAAAAAATCATACACGAATCTGTCCATCAAGTTAATTTCGGTTCTTTTGAGAATCTTTATGTGGAAGAGGCGTATTAAAGAATCAAACCACACAAGAATAGTCCAGAGCTTTAAGTAGACTGGAACTCTCTTTCGTTCATAGTTTTCTCGCATCACTTTCCTTAATCTTTGCGCCTTGGAGATTTTTGACAAGTATTTCAGAAACAAATATTCAAATTCTTTTTGGTACACCACGGTTAATCCCTTTTTTTCCAGGAATTCTTTGAAACGTTTTGCTAGCGTGGTCTTCCCGCTTCCATCGTTACCTATAAATGCCACGATCATACCTTATCTATCCTTTTTATCTTCACGCGAATGATAGAATCTTAAGAAGCTAAAAAGCTGCAAGATAACACCTATTACAAGCATAAAATATGCTACTACTGCAATTTCATTGGCAAGAAAAACACAGTTTGTGAGATTATCAAAAGCTAATAACCCAGCGCAGACTAGCAGAAGCGCTTGAAAGCCCAGAATAAAAGGCGCTCCTAGATTCTCATTGAAAAACCTTTTAGTTTTGGTTACAAGCATTAGTAGCAAGGTCCGTATTTTTGGGCCGTAGATTCTCTCACCCTCCAGTAAACCAAATGAAAGTAGTGTGCATAGAAATCAACAAGTCACCCACAGTATCTCTGAAGATGTCGTTTATTTGCTCACCTCTGAAACCAGATAACCAAGCGCCGCAGAACAGTATCTAGTCACTTGATATAATAAAAAACCCATTGTGAGAGTTGGTTGTTGGACAAATTTTTCCCAGTTTCTAAAATATGCCACTCTTACAGGTTGTATTTGCTTCCATCCCTTTTTGGGGTTTTTCGTGGTGAATCGCCCTATCGTTTTACCATAATAATAGTGTTTCTTTATTATGTCTAGAAGAGAAGACGGCTCTCCAAGATGAACTTCCTTTGACCTTACCCGACCTACTTTATATCCCTTCTCTAGAATTCTATTGTGAAAATCATAATCTTCGCCTCCAATCAAAGTCTCATCGAAACCGTTTAAACTCTCAAATACCTCGCGTCTGAAAAATCTTGCAGCAACAATTAACTCATCACCCACATAGCATTCCCTCTCCAAATTTCTAACTTTCGACCAGAAACTAATTGTAGGATCAGAGGCGTTATGGACACACACCGCATCATAGCCATCTTCACATCTTTTCACAGCTTCCTCCACAACCTCTGGCTCAACAAAAAAGTCCGAGTCGACTCGATAAAAATACCTGCCCTTAGCCTTTCTCATTCCCAAATTCACTTGAGCCGCTCTTTCTGGTCCCATAGTATAAACTTTAGCCCCATACATTTCCGCGATCTTTCTTGTCATATCTGTAGAATATTTGTCCACGACTATGATTTCAATGTTTGAATAAGTTTGCTCCTTAATCGATTTCAAACAGGCTTTGATAGTGGCTTCAGAATTATATGCCGGAATTACCACAGAAACTAGGGATTTCATTTAATTGCCTTCTTGCATAATACTTCTATGTTCATGTATCCTAAACCTTTTTGCCTTTTCTACAGACAAATCAACTCCCATAATCCTCGCAGCATCCACAAGCAACTCTTTCTCCTGCGATGTGTAAAGCAAACTATAATCCCCGCAACTTCCAAATCAAGAAAATGAACGTGATCTCTTAAATTCTATTAAAAGCTATTGCCCTTCTAAATTCTCCTCAAGATATTCAAGAACTCTTCTGTGCTTTTGTCCCAGCTAAATCCTCTAGCATATTCCAAAGCATTCCTACTTAGCCTTAACCTTAAATTCTCATCTTCCAAAACATTGATTAACCCATCAGCCAAACTCTTAACACTGCCACTTTCGACCAACAACCCAGTTTCACCATCCTTGACCGAATCTCTCAAACCATTCACATCATATGCCACACAAGGAACACCGAACGCATTCGCCTCTACAACATTCAGTCCAAAGCCCTCACGAACACTAGGATTAACCAGAACCCAAGTCTTCTTTAAAAGCCGCCGCCGCTCTACATTCCCAACTTTGGGAAAAAATCGAACACCATCGAAACTCATCCTCTTTAACACTTTCCTAAAATAGCCGTCCCCGATAATCCAAAGCTCAGCGCTCGGAAATCGTTCTTTCACAAGCCTAAAGGCCTTAATGGCGTGATCAGGCCTCTTCGCCCTCTTCAACCTGCCCACATAGGCAACCACTGGATGTCTTTCTTTCTTGCAAATTTCCTTTAAAGGCTCAACATTCAATCCCTCAGAAACAATAAAAACCTGCTTAAATCCCAACTTCTCCAGATCGAGTTTCGAACTCTTGGAAACGGTGACCGTGGGAGTTTCCACATAGTTTTTTAACCACTTTTCTTCCAGATAATGATAGCCAATGTAGCTTATTGGAAATGGTGTCTCGTAGAGCCAGTACTCTCTTGCTAACTGATGAATCAAAGCCACAATTTTCTCTTCACTACCCACGAATTTTGGTGTTAAAAAGGGCTTCGTGTTGATTTCGTCAATTATAATATCGTAGTTTTCTTTAGCGAAACGCCTTTTATAAAATTTTTTAGCCCACCAATAAACTGAGTACTTCCCACCTGCCCTAATAATCTTAATTCCATCGGAAATTTCTTCCTTTCTGCAACCCTCAAACTGAGATGTAAACAATGTAACTTCATGCCCAGCATTAACCCATCTCTTCGCATTCTCATAAGTGAAAACTTCAGCCCCACCCATGCTTGGATTGAGCCAGCAACGCCAATTAAAAATTAGAATCTTCAACATTATATCCTATCACAGACAATCAAAAGTCTACATGGCACGTTGATACCATCTGACAACTCTTAGCCTATACGCTATTCCAAGTAGATCAATCAGCATCCGCCACACTTCCCAAAAGTTAACCATTTTCTTAACACGTGCTTTAACTGGCAACTCCAAAATCTTTAACCCGTGAATGTTTGCTAAAACCAATAGTTCAACGTCGAAGGCAAACCGCTTTACAATAAGTCTAGGAAAGATTTTCTCCAATTGCTTTCTCTTAACTACTTTTAATCCTGTCTGTGTATCTTTAAATTTCACCCCTGTAAGTATTCGAACAAGCAGATTGAACCCATGGCTAAGAAACCTCCGCATCGCAGACATTTCTACCCTAGATCCAGGGTGCCATTTCGAGCTTATGACTATGTCTGCATGCTCTACAGCCTTTACAAAAGGGGTAATCTGTTCCGGTTCAACATCCAGATCGCCATCTATAAAAACAACGATGTCGCTTCGGGCATTTGCAAAGCCTGTTTTGACTGCGTGCCCCTTTCCAGAGTTCCTCTCATAACTGACTATTTTGACGTGGCCGTTTCTATTGGCGTAATTTATAGCCTTTTTTGATGTGCCATCTATACTCCCATCGTCCACTACAATAACTTCATATTTAGAGCCAGTTTTTTGAAGAACACAATCAACCTTTTCTAGACTATCCTCTATTTGTTGCCCCTCGTTGTAAGCGGGCATAACTACCGTGAGCTCAGGCTTTCTAATCATCTTTCCCACGATCTTCAGCTTTTCTATGCTGGATGAAGTAAGTGATTTGTAGAACAAGAGCGATGTTTAATATAAAGTAATGCGTGCGCGCGCAGCTTCATAGGTCCCTTCACCAACGATTTAGATAGCATTGCCCCTCTCCTCTGTCATCTTTAGACTTGACATATTGAAACTCTCTACGCTGCAATTAATATAAAAGACTTTTCGAATAATCTAATGTATTCACAATTTCTTTTAAAGTAGCTTTCATTCTCTCACATTGATTGTAGGCACGGGCACATTAAGACTAACAACTCGGAACTCAGCTCAGAATTAACACGAACATATGTCAAGGAATCCAAACTCTGTGGTAAAAGCCGAACAAGAAGTTGAAGCTTGAAAATCTCCAAGAGATGGAGTAAAAAATTGTTGGCCGTCAAATAAATTTATAAAGGGTAAATACTGAGATTGTCTTTTCAATAGAAACATCGTCTATGACAGCTGGGTTGAAAAGTGGAGAAATGTATGCTCTCTGCAACACAAGAGGAAAGGAATTTGCTTCCTCCCAGCGCAAGACATGAAAGCCTAGCAAATAAGCAATCTCTCAGCATCATACTTCCAACTTTCTGTGAAGTTGAGAACATAGAAAGTCTAATCAGGGAAATCAAGGACACAAACCAAGATGTATTAATCCTCGTAATAGATGACTCGAGTCCAGATGGGACAGCTGGCAGAGTCAAGAAGCTGCAGAAAGAATATAGCAACATTTTGCTCTTGGAAAGACCTGAAAAACTGGGGCTTGGAACAGCCATCACAGATGGGTTTAAAGCAGTTTTGTCTTTGGAGAACCCTCCAGAACACATTATTACAATGGATGCGGACTACTCTCACAACCCACAAGCCATACCGCAACTACTTGCGGTAGCAGAAAAAGGCTACGATTTAGTTATTGGAAGCCGGTATTCAAAAGGTGGCAAAATTGTTGGGTGGCACATCCTACGGCGGATAATTAGCCGTGTTGCTAATCTTGTGGCGTCCACAATGGTAGGTTTGAGGATACATGATTGCACAAGCGGCTTCAGATGTTATTCAAAAGAATATGTAAAGAGTGTAATCGGTTGTCTCCACAGCCAGACGTATGAAATACAGATAGAAACGGTGAAACAGGCGTGGATTAGAGGATTTGCTCTAACAGAAATGCCTATAGTGTTTGAGAATAGAAAAAGAGGCAAGTCGAAGCTTACCAGAACAGAATTCCAAGGATTTCTTTCCTATATCATCAAAGCTAAACTTGCCATTCTAAACAGGGCGTCAAAAACTCAAACTTGAAACCCGAAGAGAATCTTTTGAAAAGCAAATATAAATCTAGAGACTCGCGTAATGACTATCTTCGTTCATCCACCAATTTTGTTCGACTTCTCCCTCAACAGCCCGAAGAGTAATTGCACACCGGGCCCCTTCTGTCTCACACATCTTTCTCCATCAAAGCTTCCTTTGCGAGTTTCACTTAACACCTACCGGCTTCTACCATTTGACTCCATTCATCCGCTATGTCTTTTATGTCAAAAATTAAAGCTCTTCTTCTAGCGTTCATTCTCATAGTTGATGAGTAGCCACTCCTCCATAACTTTACAGCCAAACGTATAATTTCTTCATGAGTATTGACAAGCCAGCCAGTTACACTATTAACGACTGTTTCAGATGGTCCTTGGCGGTTGAAAGATAATACTGGAGTACCGCACGCCATGCTCTCCACTGGTATGTATCCGAAGGGTTCATGGTTGAAAGTAAACAATGTAAAGAGGGCATTTGAGTATAGATTTACAAGCTCCTTATCAGATACTTCGCCAAGAAACTCGATGTTCCCATGCCCAAAAACCTTCTTTGGCTTAAAAAGAATTTTCGATCCGAAAGCCTTAATCCTCACACCTGCATCTCCAATCTCCTTTAAAACGCAAAAATCAGTCTCTTTACCAAAGTAAGTTAAGACATAATCACCAGAGTGCGTTGATGTAGGCTTGAATGCGTTGCAATCAAGAGGGGGGTATATAACTTTATGAACTTCAATATTTCTCTCTTCATACATTGATGCACAAAACTTCGAGTTGGCGATTATGAATTTTGATTTCGAAGCTATGAGCCTTGTCAATCTGTTGTCAGCGAAAGTAAGTATAGATTTCAAGATTTCATACGGAAATCTGTAACGTAGTGGAAATTCGTACTGCATATCTTTGAGTGCATCTGTAGTAGGACCTTGGGCATACCATATTGTGGAAGGTACTGCTATCGTATGAGAAAAATTGATCACTATGCCATCTTGAGGAGGGAAACTTCTGGAATTGAGATCAAAAAAAGCTTCGCGAGCCCAAGTTTCAAGCCATAAAAAAGGAGGTCCACCTCTACTAATCGTGTGAGCATTAAGGTCTATATACCTTAAAGATTGTGTCTTGAGGAAATTCTGAACACCGTCAGAAATTTTTGTGGAAATTATGGAAACATCATGTTTCTTTTCAACCATGACTTTTGCTACAAGAAGCGCAGGAGCTATAGGACCATATACGTCCAACATGGGATCACAGATTATACACAAATTCAATTTTTCACACTTGCTGTTCCATTTAATCGCCATATCAACGCTTTATTATACGCACTTTTATTACTGACTAACTTGAGTAATTAAATTGCAGCATTGGTCACGTTTCGAATTTCTACTTAACTAATCTTGGGGCCCAATTGAACAACCCTTATGTAATCTAAATACAGATTAGCAGCATTATTAACTTGCGCCCCTTTGAACTCAACACTTAAGGGCAATTCCGTTTGAAAGCTTAGAGTAAACTCTTCCCAAGTCCCTGAGCCTTCAAAGTCGCCGACATCTAAAACTGTTGAGTTAAGGAGAGTTGCCCCTCCATCCGCAGTTACGGCAAGAGTCACCACGCTAACATCTTGAGAAGCCCCAGTCAACCTTAATCTAAAAATCACTTCATATCGCCCAGGAGGAACTGCGTAATCTGGTCCACCCCAAAAAGTAACGTTGCTAAGATCTTCAGTAGTGTGAACCAAGACTTTGCCATACTTCGACGCTGTTTCCGCAATTATTGAACCATCATAAAGAGCCAATGTCTCATAATTAAAACTAGATTTCAATGGAACGAAGATTAATGGTTCATTCCTATAGTCTCTTCTAAGCAACAAGATATCTTCAGCATACGCATAGGTTCCATAACTGCTTCTCGCTAGCAACTCAGAGGCTATTAACTTCATGTTCTGGGCACCTTCAGTTCTTAAATCCAGAAGCACAAAATCTGGATCATTTTCGCTCAAAATGATAAGTGCATACTCTTTCCACACGTCGGAAATACCAGTATAATGCATGGGATAGGGTTCGTCATAACTGAATGGTAGAACCCAAGCATCAAATCTGTTTGATATAAAAGGGAAAAGGTTATTTGTAGCTAAAACTGACGCGTTTTCCGGTATCAATAGCATAATTTCATGAGCAGCATTGGTTTTCTCCGTATTGAGCACTATAGGCTGGATCCGCGCTACACCAATCACAAGCGAAGCCAAGGCAAGAAAAAGCAGCAGTCTGGAAAAGACATGGATCCTGGAGGGCTTCAAGCGTAATAGTCTCTTTATGCCTTCTATTGAGGAAAGATATACAAAAGGGACTATGACCAATGAGTATTGATAACCAATCTCATAGTACGGACTATAATTCAACATGAATATAAAAAGAAGCCAAGGCACACTCAACGAGATGTACGGAGAAAAAAGAGGAGTGAATAATAAGGGTGCCAGCAACAGCGTCAAATATAAGAGCTTTATGAGTGTATTGTACCCCAAGTAGTTGAACAACTGAAGTGGGCGACTGACATCCTCTAACAACGGCGCCAAGACAGTCATCGATTGAGTCTCCGGTTGCCTAAGATAAGAATGCACAGTAGAGGCCAAGAATAACCACAAAATAGATGAAACAACTGTGAGAATCACATACGGAGCGATCTTTCTCAACTTTTCTTTCGCTTTAATTTCCATAATTGTTTCAAACAATATTATTAGAACCATTAAGAAGGCCATATACTCATGCACCATAAGTGAAAGAAGCATCGAAAGACTATAGAATTTCAGGTTTCTCTTTCTTAAAAAGTACACAGTCGCTAGAAGAGTGATAGGCATGAAAGCCTCAAAGTGGAAATCAAATAGGTTAGCCCCCAAGATCAAGGGATTTGTCAAATAAGACAACGAAAGTATGAATGCTAATCGCTCACCGAGTTTGACTTTCGCCAAAAGGTATAGAGGTACGACGCCTAGGGCTATTATGAAACTCTGCAGCACCAGAAGTGTTTCAGGATGAGGCCAAATTGCATAAATAGGTACAATAAAAATGAGGATCGGTGAGAAGTGGACTGCAAAAAAACATTGACCAAACCAAGGCTCCACAGTATAGTAAAAAAAGCGCCCATGAACTGTAGACCAGAATACTTGATTGAATATACCAAGATCCCAAGCGTGTGAGAATAAAGAATTGTGCCTCAAAATGGTTACAACACTTATCGCAACAGTATAAAAGAAGATCATCAAGGCTAGACGATTTCTAAGGACCTGCCCCTTCGCGAATAACGTCTTTATTACCTGGACCCTAGACACCCTCCTTAATAAAACGAGACATACTTGTGCATATATTGTAGGTTTAGGTGTTTTCAGGATTTAAAAACTATGGTTACCATTTTTTGGTGCGCCAACGGGAAGCCTCAATATCCTTATTATCGAACTCTTATCTAATTCATTAAAGTAGTTCAAGGAGAAGCGTGTCTTGCAACATTTCGCTCGAAACAAATTCTTTGAATATTACCAAAAGCACTTTTCAAACATTCAACCCCCCACATCTTTGGAAAAACGTGAGTTCGGCTTCCTTTTGTTCGAGGGAAAAACTATGCTTAGGCACAAGAGCTTTAGAAGCATAGACAACCTCAAACATTCCTTGAGTACAATCGTTCCTTCAAATGCTTACTACTCTAGCGCTTATTATGAACGACCTGAGGCTGAGATGGACGAAAAAGGCTGGCTGGGGGCAGATTTAGTGTTTGACATCGACGCGGACCACATTCCTACGCCATGCGGCAAAGTTCACGACACATGGGTCTGTAGCCATTGTGGTTTTGCTGGTAAGGGGCCTTCTCCTGAAAAATGTCCCGCTTGCGACGAAGCAAAATTTAACACCAACACTTGGATGTGCGACGAGTGTTTAGAATCCGCCAAAAGAGAGACAATCAAGCTCTTGGAAATGTTGATGAAAGACTTGGGCTTTGCAGAGGACGAAATAAAGGTTTATTTTAGCGGAAATCGCGGCTATCACGTGCATGTAGAAAACGAAAATATTCGTTTGCTTGATTCTATGGCGCGCAAAGAAATAGTGGATTATGTTATCGGGTTAGGCTTCAAAGTAGAATTGCACAGGTTGATAGATAAGTATAAAAATAGAATTGTTGTTGGACCTAACTTGAAAGGTTGGAGAGGTCGCATCGCCAAGGGAATCGACGTGTTTCTAGCAGAACAATCGCGCAGTAAAATAGAGACTATAAGCTTAAGCAAACGGCGCATTGACTTCTTAATCAAAAATAAGGAAAAACTTCGAGAAAGCTTGAAGCGTAGAGGATGGATCACTGTAAAAGGTGTAGGGCCCCAAAACTGGAAAAAAATTATCCAATGGATTGTGATCCAGCAATCAGCCAGAATTGACACGGTGGTCACAACTGATATTCATCGGTTGATTCGGCTGACTGGAAGTCTACATGGGAAGACAGGGTTTATGAAAGTTGAAGCACCTCTCGGTAGCTTTGACAAGTTTGATCCCTTGAAAGAGGCAGTAGCCTTTAAAGAAGGACAGGTGGTTGTTGATGTTGTTGAAGCACCCAGGTTTCGGATAGGAGATACACTTCATGGACCGTTCAAGAACGATTCGCGTGTGGAGTTGCCCACCGCAGCAGCCTTGTTTCTACTCTGCAAAGGTGTAGCAAAAGTGGTGAAATAGTCATGTATGATATGCTTTATGATGCTTGGTTGAAAGAGAAGCAAAGTGCAGAGTTGCAGAGGCTTCCTAAAGATTTCTACTCCAGAACAGCAGAGTATGTGGGCCGAATTCGACGAGAGGGACGAATGCTGGATCAAAAATCTGCCAAAGCAAAGTTGATTTCACAAGAGCTGTCAAACGTTAAACGGTTGATGAAAGAACTTGTCAGACTTCGTTTCAAGAAAATAGTTGATCACGCAACGTCTGCAAAGACCGTGAAGAAAGAAGAACTAACATTTGAGGAAGAAAGAATATTTCTTGGGATGAAACCTTCGCTAGAGAATTTTCAATCTTTTTTGAAAGACTCTTTGCGGGGAAAGATTTCGAAGGTCGAAGAAAAAGGTGAGTTGCCAAAAAGGATGCTTCTACGATTTTTAAAAGAAGTCCCAGCCGTTGTGGGTGCAGATTTGAAAATTTATGGTCCCTTCTCAGTGGAAGATGTAGCGACGTTGCCTATTGAAAACGCTAAAGTTTTAGTGAAGCATGGCGTCGCCATGGAAATAGAAACTAGGTAAAAGGCTGCTGCTAGATGCAAAGCTGCTTAAAATTCCTCCGCGGTTGCTTTATACCTAATTATAGCAAACCTTTTCTTAACCCTCAGCAGAGAGAACTTGGGAAAAGCCTTGACGAAGGATATGAAAGTTGACAGAGCATTAGATTGTCTAGGACTCTTCTGTCCAGAGCCAGTTTATAGAACGCGAATAGAATTAGATAAGATGGAAGTGGGCGAAACTTTAGGAATTTGGGCAGACGACCCGGCAGCAGAGGGAGACATAGAAAGCTTAACCAGACGCCTAGGCCATGAAATCTTGGAAAGAAGGAAAGAAGGAAACAAGCTTTACTTCTTGATTAAAAAGGGGAGATAAGAGGGTTTTATGATGAGAAAAGTTTACATGGACAACACTGCAGGCATGCCTGTTGACCCTCGTGTCATTGATGCCATGAACCCATACTTTGAAAGGTTATACGCAAACCCATCTTCACTGCACTCCTTTGCCCAAGAAACGAGGAAAGGGCTTGAGAGCGCTCGGGAAAAAGTTGCCAATCTGATTGGCGCAGAAAAAAGTGGAATTGTGTTTACATCATGCGCCACTGAGAGCAACAATTTGGCAATCATGGGAGTAGCGGCGAGAAACAAAGAGCGTGGAAAGCACATTATAACTACCAGCATAGAACACATGTCAGTGATAAACGTCTGCAAACATCTGATGAAACAAGGGTTCAAAGTGTCCTTTCTGCCAGTTGATAAATATGGTATAGTTGACCTCGAAGCCTTAAAGAAGGAACTGACTGATGAAACAATTCTTGTTTCGGTCATGTATGCGAACGGAGAAATTGGAACAATCGAACCCATTGAGGAGGTAAGCAAAATCGTGCACAACAAAAATGCCTATTTACACGTGGATGCTACCGCTGCGATAGGACAGGTTGCAATAGACGTGCAAAAAGATGACGTTGACTTGTTGACTTTGTCTTCAAACGACATGTATGGACCGAAAGGAATTGGCGCACTTTACATAAAGAAAGGCACACGGTTGGAGCCATTTATCTATGGAGGAGGGCAAGAACGCGGATTAAGATCTGGCACAGAAAACTCTCCAAGCATTGTGGGTATGGGAAAAGCCGCGGAGCTAGCGAAGAGGGAAATGGAAGTAGAAAGCCAAAGGCTGATTAAGCTACGAGACAAGTTTATCAAAGGACTCTTAGAAAACATTCCGTACTCTTTTCTAAATGGCCATCCGTCGAAACGGTTGCCCAACAACATAGCCGTGAGATTCAGCTTCATTGAAGGCGAATCGATGCTCCTCAACTTGGACATGGCTGGTGTGGCAGCATCTTCTGGGTCAGCGTGTACCGCTAAGACACTGGAGCCGTCTCACGTGCTGCGAGCTATCGGGCTAAAACATGAGGAAGCTCATGGCTCATTGCTGTTTTCGTTGGGCAAGCAAAACACTGAAGAAGACGTAGATTACGTGGTGGAGTTGCTACCCGATATAGTTAAAAAGCTGCGTGCTATGTCACCATTAACGCCGAAAGAGTTGAGAAAAAGTGTATAGCGAACAAGTAATGGAACATTTCAGAAACCCTCGAAACGTAGGAGAAATCCTAGACGCTGACGGGGTAGGCACGGTTGGGAACCCGGTGTGCGGCGACATGATGACTATATACATCAAAGTCAAGGACAACCGCATCGCGGACATCAAATTCAAAACCTTCGGTTGCGGCGCAGCAGTCGCTACAAGCAGCATGATAACCGAGCTAGCCAAGGGCAAGACGTTGGAAGAAGCGATGAAAATCACCCGAAGCCACGTGGCAGACAGCCTAGGGGGTCTTCCACCAATAAAGATGCACTGCTCAAACCTTGCAGCAGATGCACTGCATGAAGCCATAAAAGACTATCAAAAAAGCAGGAGGCAAACGAAAAGTGACTAAATTCGTACAATGTGCGGAGTGCAACATGAAGATAACGGGAGATAAATGCGAGTTTGCAATTTACACACATGTCAGCGACGGTAAAGAATGCGTGTTCTGCTGCGAAAAATGTGCAGAAAAGTACCAAAAAAAGAAAAGAACATAATGGACTCTGCTTCTTAGATTTTTAGAGTCCCCGTTTAGCTTCGATTAATACAATTTTCTCAAAAGCCAATTTTTCCTCATCAACTATTTTTGATCGTAGTTTGTGTTGCAAGAACCTTTTTAACGTCTCTTCCATGTTTGAAAGACTTGACTGGACCAACAGAATACGACCATTTTCCATTAGGTGTCTCGAAGATTTTCGGATAAATCGGTCAATAACCGTTCGTCCTGTCTTTCCGCCTGCCCAAGCCTTTTCAATCCAACTTTTTCCTTCATCTGGCTCAACTGGTAGATATGGCGCGTTGAAGAGAATTAAGTCGAATCTTTCGTCACCTTCAATCGCGTCGAAAAGGTCTCCCTGACGTATTTCAATTTTCGCCACAACCTCGTTCAGCTCAACGTTTTTTCGTGCACAGGCCACAGCGTGAGGGTTGACGTCCACTGCAATCACCTTGCTCGCCTTCTCAGCAACTAACACAGCTAGAATGCCACAGCCGGTACCCATGTCTAAGACACGCCCATCTTCGACCACCGACAGATTCCGAGCTAGAAGAAAAGTGTCTTCTGAAGGCAGGTATACATCGTCAGGAACGACAAAAATGTATTCCTCAAAAAAGACCTTTCTAGACCGAAAGTTCATTCGCTAACGCTCCAAAATCTTCAGGCGCCAACTCTCGAACACGTTTGTCACGAAAAGGCAAAATGTCAGCTTTCCTTACAGCCGCTGGGCTCTTCAATCCATACTTATGAAGAAGCGGCAGAACGGCCTTTCGGACTTTTCTATTGCGTTGCGTAAATAGAGTTCGTACGACTTCATCGAAGACTTTCTCGTCTTCTACTTTGAAGGGGGGGCATCTCTTGGGTTTCAACCGCACTATGACAGCGTCTACGTCGGGTGGAGGATAAAACGCTGTTTTGGGTATAAGGTCCAACAGTTCTACTTCAGCGTGGTAAGACATGTAGACTGTCAGGCGACTGTAGTCCTTGCTGGCTATTGGTGCCTTGAGACGATTTGCAAATTCTTTTTGGAAGGTCAAAACGGCACAGTCAAAAGTTTTGTTAAGAAGCCAGAAAAGCAGTGGTGAGGAGATCGAGAAGGGCGGATTGGAAACTATCTTATCGAAAGAGGGTAAGGTGACCTTAAGAATGTCGCCTTTTACTACCTCTACATTTTTGAACTCACTAAGCTCATTCTGCAAAACCGCTATCAAACAGGCATCGGCTTCAACAGCTATAACCTTCCTTGCCTTCTGAGAGAGAAAACATGTAAGAAAGCCAAACCCCGCGCCAACCTCCAGAACTACATCTGCCTGTCCCACAGCCGCATACGAACTCATAAGTTGCAAAACATGACTGTCAACCATGAAATTTTGACCTAAGCGCTTCTTTGGAAAAATTTTGTAAGTACGCATAAGATACTTTGCTTTTTGGTAGAGGTCCATGAATGTTCCACTAGGGTGCCCGAGTAAACAGCCGGTATTTGCTTCCTCCAGCTAATTCTTCAACGATACGTTTAGTAACCAGTTTGGCTGGATCAGGTATGTTAGTACGCTTTTGCAGGTCTTCGAAACTTTCAAAGGGCTTTCGCTCACGCTCGTTAATAATTTGCCACATGTACTTCTTGCCAATGCCGGGAACGAGTTCCATTGAGTGCATTCGCGGAGTTAAGGCCTGAGTAGTATTGAAAAAGTTGACGACCCAACTCTCCCGCGTTGAAACGATTTTTTCAATTACGTTTGGCAGTTCCATCCTGGCGTTTGCGGTTAAATCGTCGAAGCTGACGCGGCCAATTATGTATGTGATTTCCTTTCTTTTGTCTTTTCCAACATAAACTCGGTCCTGAGGCTTGAGAGCTAGACCTTCTTTCACTATAGCTTCTAAGAGGGTGAAGAAATCTTCGCCTATCACTTGGATAACTGCCCCTGCTCGGTATCCAGGTCTCATGCCAGCGCGACCGTGGGGTAGAAAATCCAGTACGTAGGCGTGTTCTTCGTATCTCTTCTCCATACTCTCTTCTCTCGCCCCTTCAAACCGAGATAATATGCTATTATATTGTGAAAGCTATTATTCCTTTTTTCTATACTGATTCAGGAATGTTAAAATGTTTTCCAATTTTTGAGTTTCCACAATTTTTCGGCCACCCGCCAAAAAAACACGAATCTCCTCGATACTTTCTGGCATGCAATTAACCATCTGCACTGCTTCCTCTTCGTCAAGCTCAAACTTTTCCACCAAGCCTTTCACAAGCCTTTTAGCGAATTTTGCGTCTATTTTGCTAAACTTAGCTGTGTAGTCCAGGGCTCGGCGTTGAAACTGGTCCAGATTCTCTTCGCCGATGGATTCCAATAGTTGCTTAACTTCTGGCACAGTTAACATCTTTTCTTTCAACGCTTTTCTAGGCATTCTTCTATTCTCCCTTAGTTACTCCGAAGGGTTCAAGATGTTCCGGTCTAACTATTATTTCTTTGACTGCTTTGCCTTGGGTAACATTCACCACGTAGGCTTGCCCGCTCTTATCCTCGATGATCCCGATTTTCCCATGAAAACGGCGGTGAGGCATACCTTTGTGAACGCTTGGGTTTAGCTTCACAACCACCCGGTCACCAGGCTTGTATTCCCTAAGTATCTTGCTTAGACCTACCTTTCCTTTTTCTCTTGCTTTTTTTCTCAGCAACGAACGGGTTCTGCGACGGTAGCCTTTTGACTTCATTTTTCTTCTCCTGCAACCACGCTTAATACGTCTAATTGAAGAGGTGTAGCTTTGATGTCTAAGATGCTTGCAACGCTGGGCTTTGTACGACCCTCATCCCCAGTAACTAATTCCTTTATATAGAGGCCTCCTTGACAACGGATTTGCATTTCCGCGCGGTTATGTGCCAACCTTTTTACCTTTGCCTTATATATGTACTTTTCCCGTATCAAATCGGCACGACGGTGTAAAACGCGTTGAGGCGTCTGCTGGCGAACAGTAACATTAGAAAGCATTCTCTCCACATCTTCCAACTCCTCGCCAGAAACATTACGGCTAAACTCCATTATCACACAATAAACTTTCTCGGCTGCTTCTGCCTTCTTAACCCGCCTTACCACATCTTTATCAGCAAAACGAAGGTTGTGCACCTCAACTTTTCCTCTTGCGCGCTCGTTTATTGCATGCCCAAGTCTCTGTAAGTCTATAAAACGTTTCTTGGGTTCCTTAACCTCTAGGACGAAAGGGCGCCCAGAACCAAGCATACGAGCATCGATATCTTCTCTGCCAGCACCGTGAAAAGCAATTTCTTGGCCCTCTGCCAGTTCTAACATTGGAATGCCGATTAACTCTTCAACGGATTCTTGATATTTTTTGCCGGTCCAGTTGCAACTCTCGCAGCCTCTTCCATTACATTTTCCGCACAACCACCGCGATTGGGGAATGCCACGGACAAGTTTTTTGTATCTACCAGCAATAAAAAGAGAATTTATCTGCAGCCTAATACAGTTTGTAAAGGGATTCACAAGCACAACTATGTCAGGTTTTCCATAGTCAACGTCTCTGTGGGTTATTTCACAGATTTCTTTTCCGATATCGCGGCTGAATTGGCTTTTCATGCTTTCGCCATGAGTCACATTGAAGTTGGCTTTAAACTCGTCTTCTCGCTCCGCCACTTCAAGCGATAATTCTACACCAACCAAAAAAGTGGCAAACTCATAATTCTCTAATTCATTCACAGCTTTTTTCACTAAGGCATTGATGCATTCGAACCTGCCATCACAGAGGCAACATGCCCTCTTTGCTGGTGCGCGTTTGTTGAAGCGTTTTAAAATGTCACGAGCCATTTCAAAAGAACCATTAGAGGCAACTGTCTTCAACAGAGCAATACCAGTTTTGCCTTCAGAAAGTGTAAGCTGATGCCCCCTCATAGTAAGTAGCAGCTTAATTGCTTTGCCGCGGCTCATATTCTCTGCGCCGTATCCAAGGAGGGCAAATTGTCGGCCTAAGCAATGGTTACAAAGAGGATGCTCTGTTAGCATTTGCATGGCTTTTTCCAGGATCCCCATTGGTGTTGCTGCCTACCTGAAGCCCTTTGGAAGTTTCTTTCCAGTCAAGAAAGGAAGCTTTTTACGTCGCAGTTGCTTCATCATTCGCCGCATCATATTGTACTGCTGCAAAAGCTCCTTAACCTCTTTCTCCGAAGTCCCCGATCCTCTCGCGACCCGACGTATACGAGAAGAAGACAAGATTTTCGGGGTTCCCCGCTCTTTCGGAGTCATTGACTGAATGATGACACGCCATCTTTCCAGTCGATCTTGAGCCATGTCAATCATGTCGTCTGGAATGTTATAGGACATGCCAGGTAACATTTTTAAGAGACGTTTAAAGGTGCCCATTCCTTTCATGGCTTCGAATTGCTGGTACATATCGGTGAGGGAGAATTTGCCGCTGAGTATCTGTTTAGCTTTTTTCTCTGGAATTTTGATTTCAGCTTCTCGGACTTTTTCTATGAGACTTTCTAGGTCTCCCATCCCCAAGAGACGCCCAACGAAGCGGGAGGGCACAAAGGCTTCGATATCTCCGATTTTCTCACCGGTGCTGATGAATTTGATTGGAGAACCTATGGTCGCAACTGCCGACAGTGCGCCGCCTCCACGAGCAGAGCCGTCCAATTTAGATATCAAAATTGAGCCTATTGGAGTGGCTTCGTGGAACGCCTTGGCTTGAATCGCAGCTTGCTGCCCCATAGTGCCATCTATAACAAGCATTACCTCGTCTGGTTTAATGGCTTTCTCTAGCTGTTTCATCTCTTTGATAAGGCTTTTCTCTTCTTTGTGGCGTCCTGACGTGTCAATAATAACAAAGTCCCGGTTTTGAAATTCTTTCAATCCTTTCCGAGCAATGTTGATTGTGTTTTTTGATTTTGGGTCGCCGTACACGGGAATGTTTATTCGGCTGGCTAGTTGCTTTAATTGGTCGAAGGCACCAGGTCTGAACGTGTCCACACATACTAAGGCGGGTTTCAAACCTCTTTTTTGCATATATCGAGCGAGCTTAGCAGAGGCGGTAGTCTTTCCTGAGCCCTGAATACCGACAAGCATAATAATACGGCGTTTGCCCGGCTCAATCTTTAATGGGACAGGCTTCTCTCCGAGAAAACGGGTTATTTCTTCATAAACAACTTTCACTACGTGTTCTTTTCGGGAGATACCTGGGGGAAGCTCTTCTTTCAAAGCTCTATCTTCAATTCGTTTTGATATGCTGAGAACTAACTGTACGTTTACATCAGCCTGTAAAAGCGCTCTTTGAATGTCGCGGACAAGTTCCTTCACTGTTGCTTCGTCCACGACAGCGGCTCTAAAAACCTTTCTTAAAGCACCATGAATAGATGAGCCAAGATGTTCTAACGCCATACTTCTCACTTTATCCTTAAAACTGGTGCATGCTTAAATAGGATTTGGAGCTTTCCAGAAGGCCTTATACACGTCTAATTAGGCCCTCTCCACGTACGCGAGAACAGTTGAATGATTGTGTCCATTTGATGTTCCTAGAGTGTTTCTTCTAGCATACTAATGAATTCTTTAGCTTGCTGCATTCCTTTCTCCCAAAATGTCTCTTTGGTAATGTCAAAGTCTAATTCAGCAGCAAGTTCACGAGGAGACTTGCTGGAGCCTGCAGCCAAGATCCTCTTTAATTTGGGGACAAAAAATTTTCCTTCTTCTTTGTAGATTCTGTAGAGGGCAAATACGAATAGCTGAGCATAGACGTATGGATAGTTGTAGAAACGATAGTTCGCCATGTAATAGTGGGGTTTCATCGTCCACTCCCATTTCATCACTTTTAGCCAATCAACTGAGTCCCCGTAGATTTTGTCTCGTGCCGCCACCCATAACTTGGCTATGGTTTCTCCATCTAGGAACTCACCTCGTTCTATGGCGTCATACATGCTTTGCTCAAAGAATAGTCGTCCCGAAACTTGGAAAGCTGCCATGCCAAACTCGTCGAGTATGTGGGCGAGAATCACCTGTTTCTCCTCTTTTGACTTTGCTTTAGAGAGTAACCTTTCAGTTAAGAGCAGTTCACCGAATGTGCTTCCAGTTTCCGCAATGCAACTACCTATCTCGTAGTTACTTGGCTTCTGGGCTCTTGAACCGAGATATGCGTGGATAGCATGACCAAGTTCGTGTGCCGACGTGTAGACGTCGCCCATCTTTCCGTTGAAACTTTGGAGAATGTAGGCACTCTTTCCAGCGAGCCAAGAAGCACAGAAGGCTCCCGATTCTTTACCTTTCCGTATTTTTCCGTCAATGTGCCTTTTCTGGAACATCTCATCAACCCAAACCCCAATCTCCTCATCAAACCCCATATAGGCGTCTACTATTTCCTGTCGGGATTCCTTCCAGCTGTAGTCCGTTTCTAAGGCTTTAGGTAGAGGAGCAACTAGATCGTAGTTAGCTATTTTTTCCAGACCCATGAGCCTAGCCTTTAGCCGAAGATATTCTCTGTATAATTCTACGTTCTTTTCAATGGTTCTCATTAGGCTATCAATAGTTTGTTGGTCAACATCGTTGTCAATCAAGCTTCGAGTTATTGGAGTAGGATATTTCCTCAGTTTACACATTTGCATGTGATCTTCACATACCGCGCGGATAGCGCTAGCCCAAATAATATCATCCTTCCAAAGATTTTCGTAAACTATCTGGTTTGCTCTCTTTCGAAGGTCACGATTCGGACTCTCGTACAAGCCTATAATTTCGCCATATGGAAGTGTCTTCTTCTTCCCTTCGATTTCTATGTCGAAGGTTCTAGTAGAAAGCCAATCAATTTGAAGTTTCTCCCAAGAATTAATCCCGTTCCTGTCTTTGACAATTATCAAACGCTCCTCAGTCTCTGAGAGCAAATGAGGCACCATTCTCAGGATTCTTTCAAGATAATGTTTGTACTCTGCCAGTACTGGGCTCTCCACTAATGATGTCTTCTTGGCAAGGAGCTTGCCCAACTCAATCTCTATGAACGCCAATGCCTGACCAACTTTCGTGGATGCTTTGAGCACCGCATCGTTGAGCCGTTTGGCCACGCTGTCAGTGGTGTCAGCGGAATACATTAGACGACAATACCGTGTCACTCCTTCGAATTTCAGGGTGTATGCGTCCTTCATTTCCAAAAATTTCAGGAGCCCCTGTGCATCAAGATTCTCGATTCTACTACGATATTCCTTTCTCATTTCTTCAGCTTCAGCAACCATGGACTCAAGTTCTTCTCGAATTGAAGCTGTGTCAATGTTCTTAACAAGTTGTGAGAGATCCCAGATCATCTCAACTTCAGCCATTTCCAAGTCACTTCGTTTACTCCCAGTATCTCTAGTAAGCTTTTAAAGTCTCTGGGATTAGCCCACGTTTAGCTTTGAGTCAAAAATTCAAGTTCAGGCACATAGAATACTTAGGCATATGCGCGCGCGCGCATCAGAAAGGCGAATTCTCCACTTTCAATTGTCAAACGCACATCCCGGTGCCTGTGGACATGGAGAAGCAAGAGGCAAAATTCAAGAAGGGAATACTAGAGGTTCGATTGCCTAGAAAGAAAGGTTACGAAATAAAAATTGAATAAGAACAGTTGAAGAGTATATTTAGGTCAAGCATCTCCGATTCTTTCGATGCAGCCTACGGAAAACTTCAACAATCGATACGTTTTAGATACGATGGTTAGGAGACTTGTTCAGGTTGACAATAAAAACCGTTATCTACTTTTTCGTTTTTGTCTTCATACACGTAGGAGTCTTCGGAATTACTGCATGGGCTACTCTTAGCCAAGTCAATGCCCCGCTAAGTTTTAGCCGTGACAGCGTTTCTGTGGGGTATAACACTCGCCATATTGTACGTCGCCCTTGAAAAAGCAGGTTGGGATTGGTGGGAAAGCTATAACTCTTCCAAAGCAGCCGCAACAATAAGCGGAAAAGCGATTGTGGCATCACAGATAACTGTAACGGTATTCTCTTCAGATTTGACCTTGCTCCAGCTAATGGCCTCCTCCAAAGATGCACCGCTTAAGCCGCCTGGCTCAGGCCTATCCATAGTAATCTGAACTGCCGCATCTACTCCCTCACGGAAAGTATTGGCAAATAAAGCAAAATGCTTTGGCAATCCACCGCCTAGAATTATGATGCCTGATTTTTTAGCCTCATAAACCTCATCCACAAGCTTAGACACGTCGCCAAGAGGATCGAGAACTAGTTTCTTGTCCTGCCCATAGATCCAAAGCTGGAATCCTACTATCGAATCTGGTAGGCCTGGGCAAATTACTGGCACGTTTTTTCTTGCAGCCGTCGCTAAAATAGAGTTTTGGTCGGCTACCCGTTTCCCAATTTCGAAAAGCAGATCGGAAGGAGAAATCCGTAGACGTCTCTGCTCTGGTATTTCTTCAAGAAGCTGATAAAGCCATTTCTCCAAGTCTTTAAAGGCTCTGTGTTCTACGTAAATGTCGCCTATTCTACCAATATCTTCTCTCTTTAGTTGTTCATCTTCAGCTCTGAACGTGCCTACCTTGTGCCTGTAGCCTAAAGCTTCAACCATGTCATGAACCATGTTAGCACCAGTGGTCACAATCACGTTTACATGGCCGCTCTCGATGAGTTGAGCAATTATGTTTCTCAAGCCGCCGGGAACAAGTGCCCCGGCTAAGGTTAAAAAGACGGTGTAGTCTGGGTTCTTGAACATTCCTGTGACAAGCCTCGCTGCCTTCCCTAGTTTTCCAGCACCTAAAACTCCACAGTTATCCATGGCTCTAATCAATTGGGCGACGGTTATTCCACGCTTAAGTCGTATCTGAGTTACGTTTTTCAACGGTTTCAACTTCTTTAGAAAAAGCTATTGAAGAAAGTAATAGATGCAGTTATCCCTTAGTTCGCATTATTTTGGTTCTTCCTAAGATGCGCCAGTACTCGACATCGATGCCAGACACTAACTTCTGTTTTAGTTCTTCCTCGCCAGGGTACGCTGCCTCAAAAACTTCGTAGTTTTCCAGGTCCATTATCTGAATGGCAGCTGGCAACAGAGCGAGAATTTGGCCACTCCTCTTCTCAATCAAGGGCATCTCCATTTGCGCGCTTATGGGCTTAACGAAAGTTCTTTTGGTGCCGTCGAAAACTCCTATAGCAACAACTCTCGCCTTAGCAGCGCCGTGCTTGCCAGGTTTGGACTTTGTAAGGCTTACAACACGGCACGGCTCGTTATCAACAATCACATATCTACCGACGCGAAGAGTCCCAACATCAACAGGTTTGCTCATCTATATCAGCAACCAATATACAGCAATGTTTAACAACTAAAATAAATAGATTAAGGTTACTGCAAAGGCTTTAGATGCGATTGCAATGGCGTTCAAAAGTGTGGGCTTGACGGCGCGAAACGACAAGAAAAAAGCATTAGCCCTAGTCATAAAACTGCTGAATCATCTAGAAGAGAAAGGGCTAGACATCGTTGTGGATCCTGAAATCGCTGAGCAAATCAATAAAACGGACATAGCTACGCCCCTCAAAGAATGGAAACCAGATTTCATCATCACTATAGGCGGCGATGGAACCATACTAAGAACCTGCATTCACATCCCGAAGCCTGAACCTCCAATCCTCGCCATCAACATGGGTGAGCGAGGCTTCCTGGCTGAAGTATCCCCCGAAGATGCAGTATCCGCAGTGGAAAAGATCTTTGAAGAAAAGTTTATACTTGAACGCTGCAAAAAGTTGGCAGCTTCTGTCGAAGGTGAAGTACTGCCAGATGCGCTAAACGAAGTTTTTATTTCTGCAGACGCACCTGTCAAGTTGTTGTATGCAAATCTCTGGAAAGACGGCGACCGGATTTTGGATTGTCAAGCAGATGGCATTCTGGTTGCATCACCGACTGGTTCAACAGGCTATTCAATAGCAGCAGGGGGACCAGTTTTAGACCCCGAGACCAACGTCTTTGTCCTTACGCCAGTATGTCCATTAGTACCGTTCCCGCCAATCGTTTTCTCCGAAAACAGCACACTTACAATAGAAATAGAGAAGCCACATACAGTATTAGTTGTGGTTGATGGACACTATCGGAAACTCGTTGAGAAACGAACCCCTCATTTAACGATTACGAAGTCGGATAATGTAACTTCGTTTATTCGCTTCAAAGAGGAATTCTATCGGCGGCTAAAGAATCGGCTGTTATATCCGAAGGGAGGACGATGCTGACAAAAATTGACAAACAAAAAACAATCGTCTTAGACACTTCGGCCTTCATAGCTGGATTCGAACCACTCTCCATCCAAGACATTCAATATTCAGTGCCAGAAGTTGAACACGAACTTATTACTGACTCGCTACCCTGGACCCGATTTATTGCTGCCCTTGAAAACGGAAAGCTGAAAGTCAAAACACCCCGAGCAGACTATGTTAAAAGGATTAAGGCGTCATCAAAAGCCGTTGGCGACCTGCTCTTCCTCTCAGACGCAGATCAACAAGTCTTAGCATTGGCATTAGAACTGAAAGACATGGGCTACAACCCTCAAATCGTCACAGACGACTACTCCATACAAAACGTGGCCAACCAAGTAGGCATTAAATTCACGCCGTTATTGACCTTTGGAATACGCTACCGCTTCCGCTGGACGCTTTACTGCCCCGCATGCCACCACAAATACCCAGCAGATTATCAGCATAAACGTTGCGAAATTTGCGGAACTGAGTTGAAACGGAAACCTGTCGGAAAAACGCCGCTATGAAGCGGCACTAAACGTTGAACTTAGAAGATTTATTGTCATCTCTTTTTTCAGCTTGGTGGTGGGCGAGTTCCAAGCACCAAAAGAATAATCATTTCAGAACCGCCTCTTTCCACCGTTATGTTGGTCGTTTGGCCTGGCAACGTATGTTCTTCAAGGTAGCTGGAAATTTCGTCGCCGTTTATTATTTGTGTGTCGTTCATGGCGAGGATTATGTCATCAGCTTTTAACTCATATTTTGCGGCTGGACTGTGAGATATCACATCCAGTATTAACCATCCATAAGTGGTTGAGGTGCCCATCTCCTGAGCAAACTCATAGGTCATATCCATTCCCATCACTCCTATCCAAGAATGTGGATAACTGGTACCATTCACAAGCCAAGCAATCTCGCGGAGGATTGCATTAGAGGGTATGGCAAAGCCTACTCCTGTCGAGTTTTCGATTATGGCAAATGTAACGCCCACCACTTGACCTTTAGAGTTCAACAGTGGACCGCCGGAGTTACCCGGATTGATAGGAGCACTAATTTGTATGACATTAGCAATAGAATACCCGCCTGCAAGCTCTTCAGGAATTGCTCTTCCAAGCTGGCTAACGATGCCAGTTGTCATGGAGCCGATTAGCTCATAAGGATTACCTATGGCTATTACGAAATCGCCCACTCTGACCAGCGAGGAGCTGACTATAGGAAGAGGTTTGAATTCTTCTGGAGAAGCACCGCCAACGGAGAGAACAGCAAGGTCAACATAAACATCTGAGCCAAGAACACTGGCAGAATATGCATGGCCATTTGTGAAAGTGACGGAACGGCTCGTTGTACCTTGAACTACATGGTAGTTCGTGATCACAATTGGACCTGAAAAGAAATCACTTGAATAATTATAGACAAACCCTGAGCCTGCCACCTCCCCGTGAGCTGTTTGCCCACGAATCAAAACTACAGAGTCTTTGATGCCATCGTAGAGCTCGGAAAGCGATATGTTTCCTACGCTGGTTTGGTTATAGCTTCCTAGAGCCTCTGTCATGGCGGAGATTTGGGTTTGAAGGGTTGCAACTTTATTTTCTAACTCTCTAACTCTACCTGAGCATAGTTGGTATGTGTAGATGCTTCCAACAATACCGGCGACTACTATGAGGGCAATCACTGCCACTGTTATAAGTGAAAGGCGGTTTGAGCGAGGTTCATATTCGTTGAACAGGTCTTGCGGTACTCCAAAATCTTATCATCAAATGCTGGCCTTTGATTCTTATAAGCGTTCCTTAAAGGTAAAGAGCTTTCTAAACTCTCTTTTAATAACATAGGCAACCGTATTCCAATATGGCACGTATGGAGGAAACAATTGAATTGAAGGAGCACACGAGTTTGCAGCCATTACCGTTTTTGTTTCTAGTCTGTGTCTTATCATTTCCACGTTAGGTTACACTGCACCCCTGCAGCTTGAAATGCTAACATGGTGGTTTGAAAATTCCAAAAAAACAGCGATAGAAAACATGAAATACTACAAGGGCTTTGCGGTTTCAAGCTTATAGAAGGCGAAGAGTATACCGTACACAAGGGCGTACCAGAAGGTTTCTGAAAGATGAAAGCCAGAAGCGCCCTCATATTTCACAAAAGTGAGAAACACTGTGACTGTCACCCAGAGATTGTGAAAAGAAAATAGAGACCCCAGAAAAAGTGCACTCCATGTTCAAATTCATCCTTTAAAGGTAAATACGGCCAACCCATCAACAATAGGACATTATCAGGCCATTTGCAACATAGAATATCAATGGGCGCTTTTGATATAACAAGAAAAATAGGCCCAATGCACCTACGATTGTAAAAAGAGTCATCAACCTTATCGGAACCTTGTGCTGAAGGAAAGAATCCACGCTCTACCACTTAATTTCGCTCGTATCAGCGGCTATCTGTCCCTTATGCCCTTTTGAAAGTTGTAGATATCCAGTCACTAGCACTGGTGTTTGAATTTTGGCGCCGGGGAGAGGATTTGAACCCCTGAGGGTCAAAGACCCACCGGCTGACTAGCCCACTTCTAAACACTATGGATCTCGAGGCCGGCGCATTACCGCTCTGCCACCCCGGCACCAACAAGGTCAGAAAGACCGCAACATATCTAAAAGCGTTTTGCCTTATGTCTCTACTCATATTTTAAACCTGACGGATGCCTGCCTGGGCCCAAACAGAATCTATAGAGATCTGAGAAGCGCATACACAGTTCTCAATCCTTTAAAGATAAAAGCAACCAACACCAAACAGACAGAAAGGAAACCCGCGTCATGAAACTAACAAACAAACTACTCCAAATCAACCCAGCAACCACGCAACAGAAAATCACACGCTTCATCAAGGATTACATAAATAAAACCAAAACAAAAGGGATAGTCCTAGGCATCTCAGGAGGAATAGACAGCGCCACCACAGCCGCCCTAGCCACAAAAGCCATAGGCCCTAACAAAGTCTTGGGCTTATACATGCCAGAAAAGGAAACCTACAACAAAACCGACCACAAACACGTAAAGCTCCTCGCTGAGAAATTCAAATTCAAACTGAAAACCATCGATCTCACCCAAACTCTAAACATTCTATACAAAACCATCCCAGACTACAACCTAAAAGACAAACTTAGCCGAGGTAACCTCAAGGCTCGAACCCGCATGCTTATCTGGTACTACTATGCCAACCACCAAAACCGCATCGTTGCAGGCAGCAGCGACAAAAGCGAAACAATGATAGGCTACTACACCAAATGGGGAGACGCAGCCGCAGACATCTCCCCCATCATGGATCTATACAAAACACAAGTCCGGCAACTCGCCCTCCATCTAGACATACCACCAGCAATAGCAAAAAAGCCATCAACCCCAGCCCTCTGGCCAAACCAAACCGCAGAAGAAGAAATCGGCCTAAAATATGAAATCCTCGACCTAATCCTCTACGGCCTAGAACACTTCATGCCCACCAAATCAATAGCAACACAACTACATCTACCCGCCAAAACAATCGCAACCGTTAAAAAAAGATGGCTACAAACAGAGCATAAAAGACAGATGCCCCTAACAACAAAACTCCAATATCGAACTATAAACGCCGACTTCAGACTCACCCGCGTAACGGAGGTAGTATAACATGAAGGAAGAATTCAAAGTAGCCCTCGCACAATTCCCATGCCAAATCGGAAACAAACAACACAACATCAACAAAATGGCAAAATATGCCCAACAAGCCAGAAAGCAAAAAGCCGCTATCATTATTTTCCCTGAAATGTCCCTGACTGGCTACACCACTCGAGACCTAACATATGAGCTCGCCGAAGAAATCCCAGGACCTACCACCGAAAAAATCGAGAAAATAGCCAAAAAAGAAAGTCTCTACACAATCTACGGCATGCCGGAGTTCAGCGAAAAAGGAAAAGCAATACTCTACAATACAGCCGTACTGATAGGTCCAGAAGGCTACGTCGGCAAATATAGAAAAATGCACCTACCAACCCACAGTGTCTTCGAAGAAAAGAGATACTTCAGACTAGGATATCAAACACCAGTCTTCGAAACAAGCATTGGAAAACTCGGCATAATCATATGCTATGACATATTCTTCCCAGAAGTAACACGTGCACTGCGGCTGCAAGGAGCAAAATTCATAATCTGCATCTCGGCCTCCCCTGCTGTAAGGAAAAAGTTCTTCGAAACTCTCACAGCCGCTAGAGCAATAGAAAACACATGCTTCTTGGCATACGTAAACCTCGTTGGCATAGAAAATGGTCTTCAATTTTGGGGAGGAAGCCGTCTCATAAGTCCAAGTGGCACCATAATTACCCAATCAAAATATAATGATGAAGACATCTCATTTGGATGCGTAAACTATGAAGACCTAAAGCCAATAGAAGCCTTTGTTCCCACCCTTCGCGATTTAAGACCAGAATTATACGCTTCATTGAAGGAACTTTCAGAAAACCTGTGATGTCACAAGAATCACACATATGTGATGTTTACGTGATACAAATAAGCATATAGAACATGATGTCAAAAAGCGTCAAAAGCTGCTTGTCTACACCTAGCTTACGAAATTACCTGGTTTTAGCATTCCCAACAGCTTTCTCTATCCTATCCAGCGCCTCATTGATTTTCTCATATGCCGTAGCAAATGAAAACCGCAAATAGTTTTCGCCATATTTGCCAAACGAAGAACCAGGTGTCACAGCCACTTTTGCCTTTTTCAATAGGAACTCAGAAAAATCAGCAGATGTTGTTTTGTACGATTTAATATTCGGAAACGCATAGAAAGCACCTTTTGGAAGGAAACAGTTGAATCCTTCAATTTCACCTAATCGTCTATAGACAAGTCTGCGTCGTTTATCAAATTTAGAAACCATTTCCGACACAAACTTTTGTGGGCCTTCCAAAGCCGCCGTAGCAGCATATTGAGCTGGCCCATCGACACATGCCACTGTAAATTGCTGAGTTAGCAACATAGGTGAGATTAAATCCTCGTGTCCTAACGCGCATCCAACACGAAAACCTGTCATGGCATATGTTTTAGAAAAAGAATTTACAACTATCGTCCGCTCACGCATACCAGGAAACGTTGCCAAGCAATAGTGTTTCGCATCATCATAAATAATTTTTTCATAAACCTCATCAGAAATAATAATTAGATCTTTTTCGACCGCAAGCTTCGACAACTCAGCTAACTCATCATAGGTCAAAATAGACCCCGTAGGGTTATTGGGAAAATTGAGAATAATCACACGTGACTTCTCCGTGATAAGTGACGTCACAGTCTCTATATCCGGCTTGAAACAGTCATCCTCAAGCATCGGCATTGAGACAGGAGTTCCTCCCGCAATCAACACTGCTGGTTCATAACACACAAAGCCAGGGTCCGGTATCAACACCTCATCGCCTGGATTTATGAAAGCTAACAAGGCAAGAAAAACTGCTTCTGTTGCACCAACAGTAACTAAGATTTCGTTTTCTGGATTATAAAAAAGCCCATATTCTCGAGTGAACTTCTTCGCCAAAGCTTCCCGCAATTCTGGAATTCCGCTTGAAGGCGTGTAATGCGTTTTTCCTTCAATTATTGCTTGCTTAGCAGCCTCCAAGACGTGCATTGGTGGTGTAAAGTCCGGCTCTCCCAAACCAAGGCTTATGAGGTCAGGCATATTCTGAGTTAGCGCAAAAAGACGGCGAATCCCAGATGGTTTAATATTCTCTAGTCTCTCAGCCTTTTTTCTACGCATTTGCAAGAGTTTTCCCCTCACTTTCTTTAATTCTCTCAGCATAAAATGTTTACCTTTGTCAATTCAAAAGCGCATGTTTGCACTCTAACTTCACCACAAAAACTATATTCGTCCTGTATACAAAATTGTATCCAATCAACATGTAAGTCTAGGGTATAGATGCTGTCCTTCAAAAAAAAAGTTCAAAACTGGCTGAAACGCTCATTGGAAGACCCGCTTGCTAAAATACTTGCAAAAAACAGTAATTTAACTAGAACACAGCTAGAAACGCTGCTTATAGACGTTTTAGCCGAAAATTTAGCCTCCAAATCGTTGAAATACGAAGAAAAAGCCAAATTAAGGCAAACAAAGGCACCAATAAGCCGCGGTGCCTTCAATAGAACACTAAAGCAAGCGAAAAAAAACATCATACAATCAATATACACGATACTCCTTCTTGGCTACTTTGGCATCCTCGAAGACGCAAGCCTAACGCCTTATCTCGAAGTTGCAAACAAATTAAAAGCATATACAAAAGCATACAGGGATCTCCATGGTAACCATCAAGAAGCAAAAGAACAACTGCAAATGATACATATATTGCGCGAAGAACTCGAAACAATGCTTAACCAACTATCAAAAACGTGGACTTCACCCAGTTCGTGATGTCACATGTCACACAATTTATGGAGATTACTAAAACTCAAGAGAAGTCAATTTTCACTCTCAAAATGAGCATCAATCTTGAATTAGCCAACGAAAACGACGATTTTCTGATTTTCTAATAACATATCTTGCACGAAAGAAACTCTGCTTAGTGATGTGATTTGTGACGTCACATCAACGTCATTCCCACCGTAAACCTTAAGTTTTCCTTCAACAATACTGTGATTTCAGGTGTGATGTCATACAGGTCACAGCTAATCACGTTGAAGTCACAGGTTAGTGTCAGAAAATGTTAGACCCCTTTATTCTTGTAAGCGTCTTGTCAGTATTCACTTTGATAGTTGCAGTTCTATATAGCAAACGCATCCGTGAAGCTCATGAAAAGTATGTAGAAGCCAAAAGCATTATTGGCGACGTTATTTTCAGTTTTAACAGGCAGGTGCAAAGACAGGGGGACCAGCTTGAGATTTCAGCTCGGAAGGTCGATGTTCTTTCTAGTCATAACGAGTTTTTTACTGAAAAACTGGCAAAGCAGGAAAAAGAGGTCCAGGCGCTTGCGAAAAAGGTGAAATCCCTTCCTACTTTGGAAAAGGTGCTAACTAGAATTGACGCCTTGGAAGATAAGTTCGTTGAAGTTTCGTCGATGAGAGATACCTTGCTACAGAAAGTTGATGAGATGGAGGAACGAAGGTTTCACCAGATAGAGTCGGAAACAAAAATTGAATCAGCCATTCCAATAAAGCGAGAAAAAGCGTTGGCGCCGTTGACTACAACTGAACTTTCAGTTCTTGAGTTTCTTGCTATTGAAGGAGAAAAGACAGCCCCGGAAATAAAGGAGCGAATAAAACTTAGCAGAGAACACACGGCGCGTTTGATGAAGAAACTTTATGAAGATGGTTATTTAGAGCGTAGCACCAGCAAAATTCCTTTCAAGTACCATCTGAAAGAAGAGATGCGGAAAATTCTCAGGGGCCCTGAGCAGAAAGGCTAGCTGGTGCCGAGGTTCCTAGCTGCGTTTCGTAGTCGTTTCAGATTTTCCTCCATAGCTTTAAGGGGTTTAGATGGAGGCAGGTTGTAGTCAACTTTCTCTTTAGTTTCTAAGTATTCTGGGTAGTGCGTCACCTTCACCGGGACTGCAAATCGAATCTTTGGCTCAGAAATTAGTAATGCTTCGCCTATATCAAGCATCTTTACTTCTGTGTCACTGTACTCGAGGTACGGCGTATTTCTAGTAAGATAGTCTCTATCAGTCTTCAACTCGGTTTTCATAATAACTTTGGTCCAAAGCTCTGCAAAAACATCGGGATTAATCCTAGAAGGTCGTGGCGTCACTGCGTTTAATCCTACACGATATTTTCGATATGTCAATGCGATAGCAGAGAAAATTGTCCCTTCTCTGCTTGGATCTAGAAATTCATGAGCCTCCTCAAGCGTTATTAATAACGTAGGCAGTTTCTGCCATTCTTCGAATTTTGCTTCCCACATGCGCTTGTAATGGTTTGCCACACCTGACGCCGTTAAACAAACGACACGATGCTGCTCCTCAATTGTAATTCCTGAAATGTCAACGAGGCATGTGATTCCTTGGCTTATGTTTTCAATAACATCATCAATAAAGCTGTATCTAGAGGGAGGGAAAAGCCTTGAATCTAAGGAGAGGAGTTTTCTCATTAAAGCAGCGATCGTCTCTCTGTGTGCGCTTGTTATTTTGGCTATACCTGTTCGCCCGTTCCGTTCATATTCTTCTCTTGACTTTTCAATCCACCCCTCTCCAAGTTGCTGATATAGCTTCTCAGCAAGTCGATTTTGAGGAGGGGTAATATCGGGATACAGATTACGCAACTTCCAAGGACGAAGTGTTCGAAGACCAACACGCAGTTTTTCCTCTTTTGTACTATAGAATCGTACTCTACTATGAAAGAACGGGTGATTGCATAAGCCTTTATTATTCAGCTCCTTCCCCTCCAGTAATTGCCCAGCGAAGTCAAAAATCAACCCTGCAGTTCTTGGACTGTGGTCGACTAACTGTGCATTTATTATTAGTTCAGTGTTGGTTTTTCCAGAGCCTGTCATGCCAAAAATGCCCATCATTCGCGGTATTGCATCGACATTTATCCCTACAATCCCGAGAGTTTGTTCTCCGGAACGCAGATACCCTATTTTCAACTCTCCTGCAAGTTTCAATACGTCTGAATCTTCTGCAGTTGTCGGGTAGACTTTGTCCATATAGTTAGGGTTGAAAGTCGGAGACCGAACCTTCCCAGCTTTTCTTTCAAGAAAAAGAATAGCCTCAATATTTTTGTAACACGAGTAAGGGCCAAAAGCTTCCTTTCCTTCTGCTTCGCGAAGTTGCTCACCAGTATCAAGAGTAGACTTGCTTTGGGCATTCACAACTCTAGCATAAAACCTACTGTTACCTGAGTCTACGCGAACTATTTGCCCAAAGCAAAGATTTGTGCCCTTGTTCAAGAAAAAGGAGATCTTGTCACCTTTTACTTCGCATATGGAACCAAAATGGTTAGACACGCTCAATCCACTCCCAATTGAAAGCATGTTTTGCCCCATGAAGCTCGTCTGCAAAATTGCAGGCAAGTTCTTCTTGGCGAAGTACATCGAGAAGCCCGGCGCCGGCTAACTCTTCTTCAACTTGGACGTGATATTGAAGTAGCTTGGTCTCAGAAACACCCGAAAAATCGTGCGCCAGCCACAGTACCACTGGATAGCCCAGACAACGAGGGTCCTCGGAGATCACAGAAAGAGGTGACAGCAGTGATTGTATGTTGTGGTTGGTTAAATAGCTCATTATGTCACAGCGGAAGGCTCGCGGACTGTCTTCACACAGCTTAATGATAGATATGTCGCCGTAAAGGTGCTCATGAATGTTAGCTTTCTTAACAGGGTAATAAACCCAGCGTCCCTGAGGGGCAAGCATGTACGTCGCAGCAATAAGATCTCGCCCCTTCTCGTCATGAAGTTTAGGAGATTGTTTACTTATAGCTAGTAGTTTTATTCCTCTTCTTTCACATTTCTCATAAAGCATGGCATTAAATTTTCTTTCACCGCCAAAGTAGCTGGCTCCATCAAGAAGAACATAGTCATTTTTATCTGCTTTATGGAGTAACCTTAAGGCCATTTCGCTCTCTAATTGAAGTCTCGTTTCTTGTAGAATTTTGCGACGTACATATGAATCTCCTTTCAACGTTTTGATTCTCTCTTTGAAATTCCAGTCTACTTCTCGTTTTTTAACAGTAGCGTATGAAACTCGGAAGAGGTATATGCCCCAATTGTTTGCTCTCTTTAAGGTTCTAGTCGAACAATCTACCGCAAAGAAATGTACATCACAAGTTTTCGCTTTCTTTAGTGGAGCAATATTTGCTAATGCTGGTTTTAAGTTTATTGAAGGTTCATCTTTTATATCTCTAAAACTTGTTGACTGCCCCTTCTCAATGTAACTTTTCAGTATTTCCTTCATCTCGTTAAAATCTGTTTTAACTTCTTTATCCATTCGTTAGACTCCTGAATCCTTCAGAGTGATAAAGTAGCCAATTAACGTAAATCTTTTTGTAACGTTTTTGCTTATTTATTTTTCATAATCCTTAGGCTGTTTTGCGCCAATCTTGTTATCAGTTGATACTTCATGTTATAGGTTAACCCTCTTCTTGCAAGGACCCCGCGGTCAACCATTCTTGCTAAATATGTAGAAACTGTACTAAGAGAAATTGGTTCATTGAATTCTTGTTCGTACGCTGCGAGAATTTCCTTAGAAGAAAACCATGCAAAAGGAAAATGTTTTTCAGCAACAGTTTTGGTTTTGTCGAATTTGGAGGCACTAGCTATGCTATTCTTTAATTGTTGCTTGTCATGTATGCCGCTGAGTAACTCCACAATATCAAGTAAGCATAAAGCCTTTTCTCTAGTCACTTTACCTTCAAAAGTTATATTGTAACGGTTACCATCCTCATCATATACTTCCACTCGCATTTTCTTGGCAGGCATAGTACGCACCAGAAGATAATATCAGTCACTTTACACTTCACAAGATATAATTGTTATGAAAAAAGCATCATAGTAAAAAAGCTGAAAACGGCGGCGTACAAACAAAAGGAGGGGGTTTTGCAATTATTTGGAGTTAACAGTATTCACAAACTATTTGTTTGAAAAAATGGAAAAAAACTGTAATCATCTTTAAATTTCCAAAGGAAACCAAGGGGTCTCTTATTCACACTAGAGTAGACAAAAATAACCAAAAAATGCCAGATCAGCCTATAGAAAATCTCATATTAGGCTAAACTTTACTAATGCTTCACAAAATGTGACTATTAATATTTTCACCAACCCCTATATTTCCATTGCAAAACTTAGTGTGTAAATTAATATTGTTGGTTCATATTAGAAATATGGATTTGTTAAGTGAAAGAGTGTATTTGCTAAAAAATATTTGACCATCAATATTAAATATATTCGGTCGTACTAAACAATCAGAGTATATTTCTTTCAATAAGAAATCATGTTAATATTTTATTTCAAAAGAGTTTCCATAAGAAAGAAAGGGGTGTGTGTGCAAGTACCTTTAAACCATTAAGCTTCTTTTTACTTTATATACGCAACAACTTTCTACATCTTACACTTTGCTTTTTAGTTCTATAGTATACCTCCATTTTTTTGTATGAGAGTGTTTATCTTTTCCAGTTGAAAGCAAGGTTTTACAATTGCATTTGCTGAAGGGAGAAAACTATCGTTATGAAAAAAGAAGCAGATATGCTTGATTCTGTCTTTGAACGTTTTCTGAAAACTAACCACTTTTTTAGGGATAGAGATGTACTCCGCCATGACTACATCCCAAAAAAACTACCTCACCGTGAAGATCAGATAAGGCACTTAGGCATGATTGTTGCTCCTCTGTTAAAAGCAGAAAGATGTTCCAACATATTTATTTATGGAAAAACAGGTACTGGAAAAACTGCTGTCATGAAATATGTGCTAAGCCGGCTTGTGCAAAAGGCTGTAGAATTTGGTGCACCAGTTAGGGCAGCGTATGTAAATTGCCGCTTAGAAGGAACGGAATATAGGGTGTTTACACGATTATGTGGTTCCTTAAACATCCATGTACCCTTTACTGGACTTGCTGTTGGCGAAGTTTTTGATCGCTTTAAAAAAGGTCTGGAAACCCAAAATCTCTCACTTATTGTTATATTAGACGAACTTGATGAGTTGATAAAGGCTAGAGGCAACATTCTCTTATATCAACTGACGAGGGTAAACGGTGCTCTTTGTAATAGTACCGTCTCTATCATTGGAATATCAAACGATCTACGTTTCAAAGAAATGCTGGAGCCACGCGTTTTAAGTGCCTTGAGTGAAGAGGAGGTAATGTTTAAACCCTACGATGCTTCCGAACTTCAAGACATTTTATGGCAAAGGGCAAAGTTAGCATTCTGCAAGGGTGTTTTACTAGAAGGTGCTGTGAGCCTTTGTGCCGCTTTGGCTGCTGCGGAACATGGGGATGCAAGGCGCGCACTCGACTTGCTCCGTGTGGCAGGCGAAGTAGCGGAGAGGGAGAATGCAAAGATAATAGCCGAAGACCATGTTAGAGAAGCCGAGAAGCGAATTGAGCGTAATAGAGTAATTGATGCATTAACAAATTTGACACTGCACTCAAAATTCGTTCTCTACAGCGTATACCTCCTCGGAAAAGCAAACATTTACTCCGCCATTACTGGCGACATATATGAAATATATACTGAACTGTGTAAGGAAATCGGAGTTTCTCCACTGACACAGAGAAGAGTAAGTGGGCTTGTAAGTGAGCTAGATTCAATTGGGTTACTAAATTCAAGGGTCATAAGTAGAGGTCGTTATGGTCGGACAAAAAAAATTAGTCTCGCAATACCGCGAAGCCCCTTAAAGAAAGTGTATATAGACGATGCCCACTTAGGACAGTTAACTGATTTCACACCGAAGTGTTTGATACTGAAATTTGGCAAAACTAAGCATTAAAGTCCACAGGTAAAACAGCAAGGGTCTGAAGATCTACAACAGGGATAATACCCGGTGTGGGTTCTAAACCCAAACTTCTCTGATAACCAGTTTGCTTTTGCCAAGCACCAGAATTAACCATAAGAGTTCCTCTATAAAATTCATGTTTCATAACGTGTACATGACCTGTATGGAAAACATCTGGAACACTTTCTATTACAAGAAAGTCTCGCTTCTCCGGCGCGATTGAGGTGCGCTGACCGTATGTAGGCGCCAAATGTCGACCTTTCAATAACAAGCGCATAGCTCTCTCCGGAGAATGAAAATCCATATCCGCCGCTGTAGCCAAGACATCGTCTAGACTTCGTCCATGATAAATGAGAAATTCTACTCCATGAATGCTTACAGTTGCTGGGTTGCCTAGTGATAATATATTCCGCGTCTCATAAAGGGGCTCTCCATACCTCTTAGGGATGGCCGGTTGTGGCAATGCCTTCCTCGCGGCGTCGTGGTTTCCAGGAATGATTATCAGCTCTATGTAGTCTGGGATCTGCTCGATGAATTTTGCCGCCAGTCTATATTGCTTGAAGACATCTCGTTCGGCTAGGTCTTTTATTTGGTTTGGATAGACACCTACACCATCCACGATATCACCTGCGATAATGATGTACTTGACGCGGCTAGCGACTTCTCTTAAGTTCTTATCTCCGTATTTTCCATTGAGCCACAACACAAAACGATTAAATTCCTCTCTCATGAACTCTTTGCTTCCCACATGAAGATCGGATATAAGGGCTACATGGACAGCTTCTTTAGCTTTATGCGGTTTCTTTTGAGGAATATCTGGGAAAAAGAGTTCTTCGACAATTAGCAAGTTCTTTCTGCTTTTCAATAAGCTTAGGCATACAACTTGATCAAGTAGTAGCGACTTTGCCTTCTCAAAAAGTTCCTTAGATGCATTTCGGGGAATGAGCACTGTAGCGTTGGTTTCTAGGTCTTCGATTTTTAAGAAAACTCCGTATTTTGATTCACGCTTCTCTGAAACTATACAAAATATCTTGACTCTTGAATTAGATGCCGCTCGGAACGCCTCTTTTATTGATGCAGCATTCTTAGAATCCATTCGTTGTCGCAGCAGTTTTCTTATTCGCTTAAACCGATCCTGAAAGTATTCAAGATATTCATTAATTGAACCAGTTGAACATATTTTGTCGGTTGGATCCTCTAATACTTTTATGTCTTTATCCACATCCTTTGCGTTTGGGTAGAAGGGTCTTTTGGATTTTCCTGTTGCTATAGAAGGTTCCTGCAGGGCGGAGACAGCAAGTGTTTTTGTTTCTTCCGTATCTGGAAAGGTTTCTTTTGCTGTTTCTTCAAGAAGATTCTTGCTTATAAAAAGCGGTCTTTCATCGAGTCTTTCCAATTTTTCCAGAGTCATTTCAATGAGCTTTACTGGATCCTCTGTTTTTGATATTGTAGTGAGAAGGTTGAAAGCTTCTTTGTTGAGGTGATAGCCTGCTGTGAGGGAAAATGAGATTGCTTGCTGAACTTTCTTTTGCTTATTCAATTTTAAGCTGTCTCCAATTGTTTCTTTTCGGTATCACTATGACCTTCCCTTTTATCACCTATTTTTCTTGCCTTTCCTTATGAATAGAGGCAGGCTATTAGGATAGCAGTTATAGCGTCAATTTTATGCGGTGTCACAGTTCGTATTTCGAGATCTCCCTTTAAACCTATTTGTTTCAGAAAAGTTCATGTCTTTTGCCAATCTTTAGTTGGCAGGCCAAGAGCTTCACTGGCGGATGCAGGATGAACCTCAACGACGTCTAATCTGTTGGCTCTCAGCTTATGCGTTAGAGGAGTGGCACGCTTAGTAAGGCTCTTCATTGAACACATAAGTGATGGAAAGACGGAGTAACCCTGTTTCAATAGGTCTCTATTTGCTTTGCGCATTGTCCCGGTTTTTGGCGTTGTTAGAGACGCGTCTATTGCAGTAATACATGATTTGCGATTAACTGTTTAGTTTATTATCTCCTTATCTTGATGTACGTAACGCGTGGAAGCCCACCCGTTCTTCCAATACGCTACCCAGTCGGGTTTTTTCTAACACTGCCAAATCTATACCTATTATAACTTCCTTTCCAACTTCCATTTTTGCCACCTATAATTATATATCACTCACTTGTTTTAGACTTCTAATGGACGGTTTGAGGCAGTAACATGGAGCTTCGTAAGGTTCAACGTACCAATAGTGGGACTTTTTTTGTTTCTCTACCTAAAGATTGGGCGGAACGCGTTGGGCTAGACAAAGGAATGGTTCTAGCAGTTTTGGAGACTAGTGACGGACGTTTATGCCTTGATCCACAATATGACGCCGAGCGCAAGCCTTTAAGCGTTACAATAAAGCCAACACCCTATTTGGACAGAGAAATCGTGGGCAAGTATTTGCTTGGTTACGATGTGATTCGTGTTGAGGTCAAAAACCGCATTTCACCCCATGAAAGAGCATTAATCAAACATGCTTCTAGGCGTCTTGTGGGGTTGGAGATTGTGGAGGAAGATTACGCGCGCATCGTTTTGCAATGCTTATTGGAACCCGCCGCGTTTCCACCTGAGAAGATTCTGAGACGTGAGTATAACATTGCCGCTGGCATGCACCGAGATGCTGTGAGTGCCTTTCTGGAAGGCGACGTACATCTAGCCAAGAATGTGATCGCTCGTGACGATGAAGTGAATAGGCTTTATTTCCTTCTTGTGAGAATTTTGCGAACCATAATTCAAAACCCAAATTTAGGCGAGAAATTGGAAATTCGTTCCATTGACTGTCTTGATTGTCGAATGTGTGCAAGTTTAGTTGAAACAATAGGCGACAGAGCTGTAGAAATTGCCTGTAAAGCCTTATTGTTAAAAGCCTTGAAAATCTCCAAGGAGGTTTCAAAATTGATGAACAAGTTTCATTCTATGGTTTTTAAGGCTCAAGAGAAGGCTTTGAAAGCATTTTTCGGGCACACTGTTGTTTTGGCAGAGGAAGTACGCAATGAAAGGGCAAAGATGGAAAGCATGCTCCATGACATAGAAGCAGCAATGAAACAATCCGAAGAAGTTGTACCTCTTATTTTAGCCGTGGCGTCTTCGATGTATCGAATTTTTGGGCACTGCGTAGATATTGCGGATTTGGTGATGCCGAAAGAGCTGTAAGGGTATGACAACGTATCAGAGCTTTCTATTCTAGCGCTAAACAATTGGTTGAGAGACTAAAAGAATGTGGAGAACCTTTTGGGTAAGTATTTAAGGAATGATAACGTAGAAGCTAAAGAACAGGGGCTTGAAGACATGGGGAGAAGGCGGAGGAAAGTTGTTCGCATTCCTAAGAAGCGTCTGCCACAAGTTTTTCTCTGCCCTCGATGTGGGAAAGAAGCTATACGAGTACAACTTATAAAAGACGATAAAAAGGCCGTGGTGCGTTGTGGCGGTTGTGACCTAACAGACGATTTATCAATTAAGCAGCCTTATAAAGAAATTGATGTTTATTGCAGATTTACCGACAAATACTACAGTATGAGGAAGGCTTCAAAAACTACAGCAACCGCATAGGAAGGACTTCGCATGGTCGGCCCTGTAGAAAATTATCTTCTTAAGCGTATTCAAGAAGAAGGTGCAGTTCATCTTACTTTGATTGACCCAGAAAAAGTTACAGTCTCTTCTGCTTCTCAACTAGCTAAAAGAGTAGAGGTATACAAAACAACAGCCATTATGGTAGGCGGCTCCACCTCCACTTCTACAACTCATCTAAACAGCATCATAAAGGCGATAAAACGTACAGTAAAAATTCCCATAATCTTGTTTCCAAACAATATAACCGGAATCAGCAAATATGCAGATGCAATCTGGTTCATGTCTCTTCTAAACTCCGTTGATCCTTATTTTCTTATGGGCGCTCAAGTTTTAGGCGCTCCTATGGTTAAAAAATACGGTTTAGAACCTCTTCCGCTTGGCTATATTATTGTAGGCGAAGGTGGTACCGCTGGAATTGTAGGAAGAGCCATTCCCATTCCCTACACGAAACCAGAGCTTGCCGCAGTACATGCGTTGGCGGCACAATATTTTGGCATGAGGTTTGTTTATTTGGAAGCGGGATCTGGAGCAAGCCAACCAGTTCCGTCGGTCATGATAAAGACTGTAAAACACGCCATTAGCGCTCCTTTAATTGTTGGAGGCGGAATTCGCGATAGTGGGCAGGCTAAAACTGCTGTTGCGGCCGGTGCAGACATAGTTGTGACTGGAAACATCACCGAAGAAATAGGCGCTAGAAGTATGTTTAAAAAACTCGTGACAACTGTCAAGAAGAACGTGGTTTAGACAACATCTACGTTGAACAATTTCAACCTATAACGATGCTGGGTAAAATAAACAAGTTGCTGTCCATAAATACAATAGCACTACCCACATTATTGGCACTTTTAACCTTCTTCGTGTCAGAAAACCCAAAATACGCCTCTACAATTGCAGTTACTGGGCGAGCTTTTTGGGCGTCAAGATGAGCAAGGAATATCAGCGATACGCGTTTTCAATTGAAAATGAACTGCAGAGACTTTATGAAATCGCCAGAAAAGCGCGAGAAAAAGGGTTAGACCCTGCACTGAAACCTGAATCCGAAATTGCGAAAGACCTTGCGGAGCTTGTGGAAGGTTTGGTGGGCCCTACAGGGGTTGCAGAGAGCATAAGGGAACTAAGCGAAAAGCTTCCTCGCGAAGAGCTTGCTTTTAAAATTGCCGAAGAAATTGTCTATGGTAAGTTTGGCCACATGGACACTCAGACCGCTGCAGAGCAAGCCGTTCGCACATCTCTTGCCATTCTGACAGAAGGCATAACAGCAGCTCCTTTGCAGGGAGTTGCAAAGGTATCCATAAAAACTAACCTCGACCAAACAAAGTATTTGGCTATATATTATGCAGGTCCAATTCGTTCGGCTGGGGGCACAGATCAGGCATTAACACTTGTGATCGGCGACTTTGTACGTCGTCTTCTTGGCTTGGACCGTTACAAGCCTACGGAGGAAGAAATAAATCGGTTTATTGAAGAGATGCGGCTATATGAGCGAAGTGTAGGTCGATTTCAATATCACGTCGCTGATGAGCGACTTCGGATGGCTCTAGAGTCAATACCCGTCGAGGTAACGGGCACCGAATCTGACCCTGTTGAGGTGCAGTCTTTCCGCAATTTGCCTAGAATAGAGACAAATCATGTTCGTGGGGGTGCTCTGCGTGTAGTAAACGACGGTGTTATAGGTCGAGCAGCAAAGGTCTTCATCATTATTAAAAAATTAGGCATTGAGGGTTGGGATTGGCTGAAACACACAGGCGAAACGAGGGGAACTCAGGAAAAGAAAAAGACTGCTGGTTTTATGGAAGACATAATTGCGGGGCGTCCCGTTTTTTCGTTTCCTTCACAACCAGGTGGGTTTCGCCTTCGCTATGGGCGGTCAAGAAACACTGGTTTGGCCGCTGTTGGAGTACACCCCTTGACAATGTTGGTTCTAAACCAATTCCTTGCTGGAGGCACACAGATTCGTATGGAATTGCCAGGTAAGGGTGGGATAGTTATGCCTGTGGACACTATTGAGCCACCTATAGTATTGTTAAAAGACGGCTCAGTAACTCGCGTTTCAAGACAAAACTTCGAGCAAATAAAAAACAAGGTTGATAAGATTCTTTTTCTGGGTGACCTACTCGTTAGCTTTGGAGACTTCTTGTATAACAACAAAAAGCTTTGCCCTTCAGGGTATACAGAGGAATGGTGGAAGGGTGAGTTGGAATTAGTGATAACGCAGCATTTTAAAGGTGATTTTGAGAAAGCAGCAACATCTACACATGTCTCGGCGCAACGTTTAGAAACATTCCTTTCACACCCCTTCCACAACAAACCAAATGCGGAAGAAGCTATTGCGATAGCTAAAAACCTCGATGTTCCGCTTCATCCAAATTATAGTTTCTTCTGGTCGAACATAGCAACCGAGGAATTACACGAACTGCGCCAATGGCTGCTCAATTCTCAGGTTCAAAGAGAGAACGAGCAAATTTCCCGAATAACTAATGAATTGAACACTACAGTGAAGAGCGTACTAGAGCGTTTATGCCTTCCTCACCGAGTTGTTAAAAATCAAATAATCATTGAAGGCAATGAAGCTTTCACCTTGGCTACTTGTCTTGGCTTTGATTCACCAACAGCTAAATTTGACACCGCCATTTCTTCTTTCGAGGCTTTAAAGAATCTTTCCGGTATTACTGTTCGAGCAAAAATACGTACCACCATAGGGGCACGTATGGGTAGACCCGAGAAAGCAAAAAGACGAGAAATGAAGCCTCGCGTCCATCTTCTCTTCCCTGTAGGACTAGCTGGAGGGTCGCAACGTGATTTAATTATAGCAGCTCAAAAGGGGCCAGTTCGTGTAGACTTGGTAAAGCGACGATGCCCAAGCTGCCGAGAACAGACTCTGAGAACCAAATGTCCTTCATGTCACGTTAAAACAGTTCTTGAGAAAACTTGTCCCCGATGCGGTATAAAAGCTGATAAAGATGTTTGCCCGACCTGCAAAATTCCTACTAGCGGCTTTGAACGGCAAACGCTTGACTTGAAACCCCTGATTAGAGATTCTTGCCGCCAGTTGGCTGTCAATCAGCCAGAGATTATTAAAGGAGTTAAAGGCTTGTCAAACGAGCACAAGGTTGCTGAAATTTTTGAGAAGGGTATTCTTCGCGCTAGGGGAGACCTGTCTGTTTATAAAGATGGGACAATACGGTTTGACGCTACAAATGCTCCACTAACTCATTTCAAACCTGTTGAAGTCAGAGTTTCAGTGGAGAAACTTAAACAGTTAGGATACGCTTTGGATTTCCAAGGCAGCCCTCTAACCAGTGAAGAGCAAATTTGCGAATTGAAGGTGCAAGATGTTGTCATCCCGCGAAAGAGCGCAACATATTTTGTTCGTGTGGCGAACTTTCTTGACCAACTTCTCGAAAAAGTCTACAAACTTCCAAAACATTACAACGTGAAACAAGCTGAAGACTTGGTAGGTCATCTTTTGGTTGGTTTGGCTCCCCACACTTCTGTCGGCATTTTAGGTCGTATCATAGGATTCACCGACCTTGACGTCTGCTACGCTCATCCCTTGTGGCATTCTGCAAAGCGGCGTGATTGTGATGGAGATGAAGACGCTTTGATGCTTGCTCTTGATACTTTGTTGAACTTTTCAAGGTCATATCTGCCTTCTAAAATAGGCGGCATAATGGACGCGCCTCTTTTCATAATTCCAGTTATTAATCCGATGGAGGTGCAGCGCCAAGCGCACGAGTTTGAAATTGTCGATCATTATCCTTTGGAATTTTACGCGAAAACGTTAGAAAATGTTGCTCCTTGGAAAGTGACGAACCTAGTTGATTTGGTTGCCCACAAGTTGGGAACTGAAGCGCAGTTTGAGGGCTTTGGCTATACAACTCCTGTTTCGAACATTAACATGGGAAATCGTGAAAGCATGTATAAGAAGCTTAAGAAGATGACCGACAAGCTAAACAGTCAGTTAGAGCTTGCAGACAAAATCGAAGCGGTTGACGCCAAGCGTGTGGCTTTGAAAGTCTTAACAACTCATTTTCTTAGGGATATCTCTGGAAACCTCCGCGCTTTCTCAACTCAAGGCTTCCGCTGCAAACTGTGCAACAAACGTTTCCGCCGCATGCCACTTAAAGGAAAATGTCTAGAATGCGGAGGCCCATTGTCACTGACAGTGTATCGTGGCGGAATCGAAAAATATATTGCCGCCGCACGGCGCCTCGTGGAAAAATATGATCTGCCCAGATATTATCTTCACCGTCTTGCATTGGTGGAAGAAGAGATAGCCACTCTATTCGAAGGGAAGAAGCCTCGGCAAATAAGCCTTGTAGATTTTGCTTAAACCTTTTCTATCTGAAACACAGAAGTATAATTGATGGCTATGGCCAAACTGGCTTTTCATCCAAATGCCTACTTGAGCGAAACAAGGAACGTTCGACAGGGATTAGCTTCGCGTACCAAAATCCTTAGAGTTCTTGAAATAAAAATTGCTACTGCGAGTATGCTGGCAAAAGAAGCAGGTTTGAACTACCATGTGGTTCTCCATCACCTGAGGCTCTTAGAGACTGAGAAAATTGCTTCGCACAAAGGGAGTAAGAAGCCTTATTTTTGGGAATTAACAGGTATGGGGCAGCAACGTTTGAAAACCGTTTAACCCTTTATCATTCCAAAAGGACATTTGCAGGGCGATGAACCACATTTCGGGCAACAGTCATCATATTTCCTTAGTGAAGCCTCTTCCAAGTCTATTTCAAGAACATTAGCCAATGACGCAAGCCAAGCGATAACATCTGCAAACTCGTCTTCTAGGGCTTTCTTATTTCCATTTTGCATGGCTTCTTCAAGCTCGTCAACTTCCTCTTTAAGCCACATAAACGTTCCCACTACCCCTCGTTTAAAGTCTCTATGAAAATAAATACGTCGCATCATGCTCTGAAACGCTCTTATCGAAGTCATAAATCAGCCCTGACCATATGCCTTCTGAAGGTATTCAAGCAAAAACGTCAAGAGGGTAAAACAACGCAAAGGTTCTAGATGAACATAAGGATGGGTCAGAGATACTAGCTTCAACATCTATCGCCCTTTTTAGATAAAAAAATCTGTTACATGGTTTCTAGCGGAGTTTTACGTATTTGTACGCCTTTGCAGCGTCTTCAAAGCAATAGTGCACCTTTTCGTAGTCTCTTCTAAACTCTGCAACATCGCTTTTGACCTTCTGGACATCTTCCTTATCGATGATTACACGCTTTATGAATTCGGCGATTTCAGCCATCTCCGACTCTTTCATGCCAAGCCTTGTTATCTCAGATGTGCCCAGTCTTATCCCGCCTGGGTGCATAAAATGACGGCCTTCTTTGATGTCCCAAGGCAACAAGTTGCGGTTTATGATGATGTTCGCCTTTTCCAAGGTCTCCTCTATTGAGCCACCGTCACCTTGCTGTGTTATGTCGATAAGAATGACATGCGACTCGGTGAAGCCTTTATGCTCTGCCAACACCTTGAACCCACGTTCATGCAAATCCTGCGCCAATGCTTTCGCGTTCCTGATAACTTGTCGGGTATATTCTTTTCCAAACTCTAACATCTCAGCACATGCCACGGTAACGCCTGCTAAAGCGTGCAGATGATGATTGCTAACCATCCCTGGAAACGTGGCTCTCTTGATGTTGTCTGCGTATTTGCTCCATGAAAGTACGCCGCCGTGTTGAGGGCCGAAAAGAGTTTTGTGAGTGCTTAAGCTGACAACATCGGCGCCTTCTCGCAGTGGATCCTGAAATGTTCCGCCAGCAATCAAGCCAGCTACGTGAGCGGCGTCATAGCCTACTGTAGCACCTACATTGTGAAAGATTTCAGCTAGTTCTCCAATTGGGTGTGGGAACGGGAACACACTTGCCCCAAACATCACCAGTTTCGGTGGCTTTCCCTTATCGACCATTTTTTTCACTCGTTTCTTCGTCTTGTCCACATCAATATTTAGTTCCTTATAGTCTAAGGCTAAGTATTGCACATCTAAACCACTAACTGCACCTGCAGTGCCACCCAGCCGCTTCTTACCCGTCGTAATGTGCCCTCCACATGGAATCGACAATGCCATCATGACATCGCCGGGCTCCGCGAAGGCCGTGTAAACTACAAGGTTTGCAACCACCCCTGAAATTGGACGTACATCAACAAACTCTGCACTAAACAACTTCTTCATCAAATCAATACATAGAAGCTCAACTTGATCTATGTACGTGCACCCAGCGTAAACCCGCTCGCCAGGCCAGCCTTCAGCATACCGGTGACCAAAGTCACTTGCCAACGCTTCACGCACAGCTGGGCTTGATACGTTTTCACTTGCTATGAGTGGAACACTTTCTTGGAACCATTTATGATGTTCTTGGAGCAGTCTGAATGTTCGGTTATATGATTCGCGGGCAGACAATATATGAACCTCTGTTCTATTGAAAACTCGGTGCCGACATAAAAACTTTGAAGAAACGATAACATTAATTAGCTGAGATTTGAAGAGTATAAATAGACATTAAAGGGTTTGTCGGTATGAGTAGAAAGAAAAAGCGGGAAAGTGGTGCTCCAATGCCAGCAGCAAGTGCTGGTTTGCTGCGATTTTTTGAAGAGGAGACTAACGGTATACGAATTAAACCAGAGCTTATTATTGTTCTCGCTATTAGTTTGATAATTTTCTGTATACTAGCACAGCTCTACTATGTCGGAAGGCTTTTCTGAAGAACGTATCTATTCTTGGCCCTTGTGAAGAATCTCTATTCGCTGAACCGCGTTTAGATTGACAAAGATTTCGCTTCTCTCCTCCCTACCCGCAATTTGTGGTATGGGGTTTGCAATAGTTGTTCGGAAAATCACGGCTTCAGCGTTTGAAAGCCAGATTCCAGGCGGTTCATGTGTTATAGCCGCTAACGTTCCTTCAAAACCGTAAGTCTGGCTCAGGATCACTAGTATTTTTTTCCCTACGGTTTTTTCCAGCATGTGAAAGATTGATGGAGGTGGGATAATGTTAGCTGGCATAAACAGTCCTACCTTCTTATTTCTGTTCTAGGATAAAACTTTATCTCCATTTTCTGCGAGAACAGTCTTAAAGCTTGTCTAGGATTTTTTCTGAAGGTCTGTTAACTTTAATATTTGGAAGAAGCTATTCATAGGATTTGTGCGGAGAAACGATTTAATTGGTTTCTACTGAAAGTCTGGAACATTCGATTGAAAGGGTAGAAAAGCATTATTCTTCACTATTTATTTTACCATCTTTTAGAAAAATAACATTGCTCACATTTCTGTCGTGCATAATAGGCAGTGTTATAACGACTTCTTTGCTTGCACGCGCGGATATGAGTTTGGCTTTACAGTTTGGCTTACTTCTTTTTTTGTCGTCAGCAATTTCCGACTTCATTATAAGACAGGTTTTTATGAAATCAGACCCTGTTCACAACGTGCGGCGTTGCGCTGCTCTTTCCATGTTCTCCATTCTGTTGTGGTTAAGCTTTCTCCTAATTGGTTCTTTGCTAACTCTTTTTCTTAATTCGTGGATTTTTTGGGTTGACCTTTTTTTCATAGGGTTCACCGCTGTTTGCATTCTTCGTTTGATCGTGTTTTCTTCAACTTCTTTTGCACCTTATCGGAAAGTTGTGGGTGCATCTATAATGCAGCCTATAGTTTGTCTTTTACCCATGTTCTACGTGTCATTCTCTGTAGGCCACATCTTTGCCAGTATTACAATGGCATATTTTCTCTTTTCAATTCCCATATCGATTCTTACATCGTTTATCTTCATCAGTTCAGTGAACAACATAGGCGTTGAAACTTTCAAAATACCTACGACCATGGTCTTGAAGGCTTTTCTTGTTAACTGGATGGAAAATCTGAATGTACCTGTTGAAAATCTTTTTGAAAGATTTGGAAGGGAAAAAACTATTGGCTTCTCTCTATTAGCCTTTAAGGCAGAAGACCGTATTAAATCTGTAATTGTTGTATCATCTTTCCATCCTGGACCATTTAGAAATGTCGGGAGTAGTCTTCTTCCATTCATGATTCAAGAAGCATTAGAAAAGAAGCTATGTGGCGTTGTATCAGTTCCTCACGGCTTGTTTGGACACGAGTTTGATCTTTCGTCTCAGCAACAAAATCAAAAAGTATTGAGAGGGGTTTTAGACTCATCTGATTTTACCCATTTTGGTTTGAAAGCGACGCGATTTGTAGAAGCGAATAAAGGTATTGCGGGTGCGGGTTGTCAGATATTTGGAGATTGTGCAGTTCTTACTCTGACTTTGGCGCCTGAGACAACCGAGGATTTTCCGCAGGAAATAGGTGATTTTATTCTTGAAGAAGCGTCAAAGCTTGGTTTAGCTCATGTAATAATAATTAACGCGCATAATAGCATCAACGGGGTCTTTGATGTAAGCGGTGTTGTGGAGCCTTTGAAAGAGGCTGCTCTTGACGTTTTGAAAAAAGCCTCCAAACTAAAGCCTTCTTCTATTGAAGTAGGTGCAGCAAAGGTTGTACCGAAGGAGTTTAGTTTTGAGGATGGGATGGGACCTGGTGGAATATGCGCTTTAGTAATTAGAGTTGGCAAACAGACTTGTGCTTACGTGACTATTGATGGCAATAACATGGTTTCTGGTCTTAGAGAAAAGATTCTTGGCGCTCTAAAAGAGTTGGATGTTGACATAGGGGAGGTTTTCACCACGGACACGCATGTCGTAAACGGCATTATTATGACTGCGCGTGGATATCATCCTCTGGGCGAGGCGATATCTCATGAGAAGTTGATTAACTATATCAAACAAGCAGTCAGAGAAGCATTGAGCAATGTGGAGTATACATCTACTGCTTGGAGTGTAGGCGAGGTTCCCAATGTGAGTGTGATTGGAGAAAAACAGATAAAAGAGCTGTCGCTTCTGGCAGACAGGGCATCACAACGGGCTAAGAAAACGGCAATCCCACTATTCACGGCAGTGGGCTTGCTTTTGACAGCGTTGGTTACTGTCTTACAGCTTTAACTCATGTCGCACTTCTTAAGCAGCTTGTTCCAGCGTTTGTCAACTACCTTCTGAATGTTATCTATTACATATTCGAATTTCGGCGTGAACAAGTGTCCAAAACGGCGCTGCATTTTCAGATATTCCGTGACTGGCTTCTTACGTTCAGGTTTCAAAGCCATAATCTTGCTCTGAGGAGACAAGCGGTATTCTTCGTTCACTGCTTCCCACAAAGGAAATATACAGGTTTCCACGGCTAAGCGGGCGACTTCTATAGTTTTGCTTGTATTGTAGCGCCAGCCTCGGGGGCAAGGTGTAAAGACATGCATAAAAGCTGGGCCTTCTACCTCTAGACTTTTCCGCGCCTTGCTTAGTATGTCTTGCCAATATGCAATCGAAGCTGTTGCCACATAGGGAATTTCATGGGCTACTATGATGTCTGCTATGGGTTTCTTGAATTGAGTCTTTCCAGGGATTACCCTGCCTGCTGGTGATGTGGTGGTTGAGGCGCCGTGGGGGGTGCCTCCGCTTCGTTGTATACCCGTGTTCATGTACGCCTCATTGTCGTAGAGCACGTATAGAAAGTCGTGGCCTCGTTCTACTGCACCTGACAACGCTTGAATTCCAATGTCGAAGGTGCCTCCGTCACCGGCAAAAGCTATCACATCAACATGCTCATGCTTAAGCCGTCCCTTCCTTTTCATCACCTTCAAAGCAGCTTCAATGCCGGATGCGTTAGCTGCGACGTTTTCGAAGGCCGTGTGAATCCATGGGACTTTCCACGCCGTGTAGGGATATATCGTCGACACAACTTCCATACACCCTGTTGCGTTCGTGACTATTGTAGGTCCTCGTGTGGCTTTCATTATCTGCCGTAAAGCGATGGCTGGGCCACATCCTGCGCATGCACGATGACCAGCTGTGAAGAGTTCTGGTTTTTCCACGATTTCTTTTGCAGTGAATTTCCAAGGAGTTGTCGCCATTTTTTTTATCTCCTCCTATTCTCGCACTCCTGCAAACTGCACATAACTTTTCACCTGTTTAGTCTCGAGGATTTCCTGCAAGTCTTCATAAATACCTCGGATAATGTTTTGAGGCATATCTCTTCCTCCAAGACCGTATATATAATTTACAACATATGGATGTGATTGGGCGTCGTAGAGAGCGTGGCGGATTTCGTGAAACACTGCTCCTCCATGTCCGCCGAAGCTGTTGCTTCGATCCATTACTGCCACTGCTTTCACGTTAGCCAATGCCTCTCTGATGTCTGTTACTGGTAGCGGTCTAAAGGTGCGGAGACGTAAGAGTCCAGCTTTTATTTCTTCGGCTCGAAGCTGATCCACGACAGTTTTGGCGGTGCCCGCGGTTGAGCCAAGGCATACTGTTGCAATATCGGCGTCTTCAAGATAATAAGCGTCAACAAGTCCATTTCCGTATTTGCGTCCGCTTAGTTGAGCATACTCATTGTGGATATTCACAATTATTTTTGACGCTTTTCGCATTGCCTCTTCTTGCTGTCTCTTATGCTCGAAATAATAGTCATAAAGGTCTAAGGGCCCCATCGTTATCGGATTGTCTGGGTCCAGTTTGAAGGGCACTTTTTTGCCTTCGTGCCCCATTACTAAAGGAATTTGTCTAGTGCCAACAAACTTTCGCACAGTTTCGTCGGGTAACACTTTGACGTTTTCCAGAGTGTGGCTGAGGACGAACGCGTCGAGACACACCATGACTGGGAGAAGCAGGTCTGTATGTTCGGCTATTCTGAAGGCTTGAATTATTGAATCGTACGTTTCCTGCGAGTTTTCGGCGTAGATTTGTATCCAACCGCTATCTCTCTCTGCCATGCTATCCGAGTGGTCACAGTGTATGTTTATCGGCGCGGATAACGCGCGATTTGCGATAGCCATCACCACGGGTGCTCTGCACCCTGACGTAACGGCGAGTATCTCATGCATCAAGGCAAGACCAGCTGAAGCGGTCGCGGTGAAGGTTCTAACTCCGGTGGCAGAGGCGGTTAAACATGCGCTGAGGGCGCTGTGTTCTGACTCTGTACATACAAATTCGGTGTCTACCTCTCCGTCTGCCACATATTCGCTGAACCGTTCTACGATGATTGTTTGAGGGGTTATGGGATATGCTGCTACCACGTCTACATCTGACTGTTTGATGGCCAGAGCAACTGCTTCGTCGCCATTTAATGCAAGGACTTTTTGTTGAACAGTTGCCATCCTTTAAGCCTCCCCTTCTCTCACCATTTTTATGGCGTCTGCGGGACATTCGTTAGCGCATATGCCACATCCTTTACAGAAATCATAGTTGAACTCGATGTCTTCTGTGGTTTTGTTCCACGTTATGGCTGAGTCGGGGCAAATCATGGGGCATAGTAGGCATCGGGTGCATTTTTCAGGGTCACGTACTGGCTTGAAGGTTCTCCAGTCGCCGGTGAGATATTCCGTTGCCGGCTTCCAACAAACTCCCGCCACGGGGACTTCTTTCCAGCCCTTCGGCTTTTGGCTCATTCCGTTTTTGCCTCCCTGTACGCCTCCTTTAATACTGCGATATTTCTTTCCGCTAATTCCTGTCGGAAACGTTCTCTGATAGCTTTTTCAATGTTCTCTAGGCTCACTAGAGAGACTGCACGGATTGTAGCGCCGAGCATGGCAGTGTTTGTGATGGGGACGTTTAGTATTTTGATAGCGATATCGGTTGCCGGAACAGTCCAAGTTTTTTGAGAAGTGACATTCAATTTTTTCCTGAGTTCTGCTGGGCGTTCTTTGGTGTTGACGATTAGCACTCCGTCTTCGGTGAGACCGTCAGTCACTTTAACCGTTTTTAAAAGTGTCGGGTCAAGAACCACTGCTACGTTTGGGTTATAAACTGCGCAGTGAAGCCTAATGGGGTCGTTGCTGATTCGTGTGTAGGCCGCCAGAGGAGCACCCATGCGTTCAGGTCCGAACTCGGGGAACGACTGGATGTGTTTTCCTTCAAGAATGGCAGCTTTTGCTAGAAGTTCGCTCGCCGTCCATGCTCCTTGTCCTCCTCTGCCATGCCATCGTATTTCTTGAATCTGTGACATTTAACTATCCTCGAATCTATCGTTCTACATTTGAACTCTTAAATATACACGTTTCCCTAAGGCTTGCGGAATGCGGCTTTGAAAGTTGCTCAGGAAGGTTTAGAGTGCTAATTCTCAGCGGTTTTGCGAAACACTTTTCCCTTTCCTATTGTATTTGTTACTTCTCAAAAATGGTGCTTACGATGAACAAAATCCGAGTGTGCACAAATAGTGAGCTATGATTAAAGGATGCAAGACAAAAATGGGTAAAATCGTAATCGATGAAAAGACATGCAAGGGCTGCACGCTCTGTGTTGACGCCTGCCCATTCCGTCTCATACAAATCTCACAACGAATTAACCCTAAAGGCTACTATCCCGCCGAATTCGTTGACCCAGAAGGAAAATGCACTGGCTGCACCCTGTGCGCCATAACATGCCCAGATGTAGCCATAGAAGTTTACAGAGAAAAAAAGAAGGTTGGAGGAGAGAAATAATGGAGAAAAAGTTTATGACTGGGAACGAAGCGATCGCCGAGTCGGCGATTCAAGCGGGTTGCCGACACTTTTTTGGCTATCCCATAACTCCCCAAAGCGAGATTCCTGAGTATATGTCAAAACGTCTTCCTGAAGTTGGAGGAATATATCTCCAAGCCGAAAGCGAGGTAGCCGCGATCAACATGCTTTTCGGCGCTGCTGGTGCTGGTGCAAGAGTGATGACGTCCTCTTCTAGCCCTGGAATCAGCCTCATGCAAGAAGGAATCTCATACATGGCCGGTGCACAGCTTCCCTGCGTAATAGTGAATATTATGCGTGGGGGTCCTGGACTGGGCGGTATACAGCCTTCGCAATCCGACTACTTCCAAGCCACTAAAGGCGGAGGACATGGCGACTACCATCTGCTTGTGCTGGCGCCCCACACAGTGCAGGAGGCGGTTTCACTTACGATGGAAGCCTTCGACCTGGCCGACAAGTATCGCAATCCTGTACTGGTTTTAGGGGACGGCTACATTGGTCAAATGATGGAACCCGTTGAATTCAAAGAAACAACGTCGTCGAAACTTCCCCCAAAGGAATGGACCCTTACAGGTGCCAAGGGGCGTCCTCCAAATTTGGTTAAGAGCCTTTACCTTGATCCTGAAGCTTTAGAAAAACATAATTTGGAAATAAACCGCAAAATTCAAGAGATGATTGCGAACGAGGTGCGTGTTGAAACCTATCAAACCGACGACGCTGAGGTTATTATTGCTGCTTATGGGACGGTGGCGAGAATTGCAAAAACTGCAATAAAAGTTCTCCGTGAAAAAGGCGTCAAGGTAGGAATGGTGCGTCCGATTACAGTTTTTCCGTTTCCCTACGACACATTTAGAAAGATGGCTGATAGAGTAGGCAAGTTTTTGGTAGTTGAGATGAGCCTTGGGCAGATGGTTGAAGACGTTAGGCTCGGCTCGTGTGGTAAAGCCAACATCCGCTTTTATGGGCGAACCGGAGGCGTGGTTCCGAGTTACGATGAGATAGTTGCTGAAACAGAAAAGTTCGTAAAGGAGGTATGTTGAAAAATGAAAGTGGAACTTGAGAAAGTTTTTGAACGACCAAGGACCCTGCGTCCTGTGATGACCCATTATTGCCCGGGCTGTGGGCATGGGATTGCTCATCGTCTCGTGGCAGAAGTGTTGGACGAGTTGAGAATCAGGGAGAAAACTGTTGGTGTTGCGCCTGTAGGTTGCTCGGTTCTTCTCTACAACTATCTTGATGTTGATATGTATGAAGCTGCACATGGTCGTGCGCCCGCGGTTGCAACTGGCTGTAAACGAGTTCACCCTGAACTGGTTGTTTTCACTTACCAAGGTGATGGCGACTTCGCTTCTATAGGGACTGCAGAAGCGGTTCATGCAGCAGCTCGAGGAGAAAAAGTAACCACGATTTTCATTAACAACGCAATCTATGGAATGACTGGTGGGCAGATGGCGCCTACAACGCTTATCGGACAGAAAACCACAACCTCGCCCATGGGGCGAATTCCAGAACGCGCCGGCTATCCAATTAGGATGGCAGAGTTGCTTTCAACACTTGACGGTGCGGCGTACATTGCAAGAGTTGCCGTGAACAATGCTAAACATATCATACATGCTAAGAAAGCCATAAAGAAGGCGTTTGAGACACAAATAAAAGGCTTAGGTTACTCCATGGTTGAAGTCCTATCGCAGTGTCCAACTAATTGGCGTATGACTCCCGTCGAGGCAGTAAAATGGGTTGAAGAGAAAATGGTGCCATATTATCCGTTAGGCGAATTCAAAGTTCCAAAAGAGGGTTGACACATGGAAAAAACAGTTGGAAAACCTGTTTATGCCAACGTCATAATGGCTGGCTTCGGCGGCCAAGGGTTGATGTTTATTGGAAAGCTTTTAGCGTACAGCGCTATGAAAGCTGGAAAAAATGTTACATGGATACCTTCTTACGGTCCAGAAATGCGTGGAGGAACCGCCAACTGCACAGTCGTCATATCAAGCGAGGGAATAGGGTCTCCAGTCATAACCTCGCCGCAAGCATTGATAATTATGAATAATCCCTCTTTGGAAGCATTTGAACCTCGGCTGCAAACTCAAGGATTGCTATTTCTCAACAGTTCGTTAATCACCCGTCAACTCAGAAGAGAAGATGTTAAGGCTATTGCAGTACCAGCGAACGAAATCGCAGTGGAAATCGGCGAAAAAAGAACGGCTAACATGGTGATGCTTGGAGCTTATGTGGCGCGGACAGAGGTTGTCTCTAAGGAAAGCATTCTGGAAGGTCTGAAAGAATTTTTTGGAAAGAAAATCCAATTTCTCGACGTAAACACGAAGGCCTTCGAAAAAGGAATGGAATACGGCAAACGCTGAAGAAATACGCTGCAAAACCCGAAGGTTTTTGTCTGTTGGATATGAGACGCTGGAAAACTATAAGAGACTCCACGCGAATTTTAGAGAGCACTACACAGTATCTTGAGTACAGATGCCATCATGTGCTATCATGGTCCTCAAGTAACTTGAGGAGGTAGAAAACGTGACAGAAGAAGAAAATACTGCAAAACCAGAACCTGAACCGGAAAAAAAAGAGAAACCTAAAGAGGTTGTAAAAACGAGCGAGAACGCTGTCCTCATCGGTCGAAAACCAGTGATGAACTACGTGGTTGCCTGCCTCACCTACTTCAATTCAGGTGAGAAGAACATCTGCATTAAAGCCAGAGGGCGGGCGATCAGCACCGCCGTTGATACTGTCGAGTTGTTGCGACGCGCCTTCATAAAAGACGTAGAGCTAAAAAGCATTGCTATCGGCACCGAAGAGGTACAGCGAGAAGAGGGAAGAAAAAGCAACGTTTCAACCATCGAGATAACTCTGGCTCGACCATAGACCTGAAAGGTTTCCCTCAGTCCACATCCAAAAGTCGGGTCTCAGGTTCCCGAACTACAGAACAAGGACCTGACCCACACCTTTTTCTATCTCAAACCCTAACAGATAGTTATAAAAATCAGTTTTCAACTATTGAATAATCTCACAACAAAGGTGGAATTAAATGTCAAATTATCCAAAAATTGTTGTTACTCCTCCAGGACCGAAGGCGCGAGAGCTTGCAAAACGAGACGAGAGGGTAATTTCACAGTCGTTTGTGCGATTTTATCCTCTGGCGATACAGAGTGGGCAGGGCTGTATAATTCGTGATGTGGACGGAAACGAATTCATAGACTTCAATTCTGGCCTTGTATGTCTAAATGTAGGGCACAGCCACCCAAAGATAATAGAGGCAGTAAAAAGCCAATTAGACCGTTTTCTGCACTATTCCGTTACTGACTTCCTATATCGAGAAGTCGTGGATGTGGCTGAGAAACTGGTTGAAATTACTCCTGGTCGGTGGGAAAAGAAAGTTTTTTTCGGCAATAGCGGTGCCGAGACTGTTGAAGCTGGAGCGAAACTTGCAAGGTGGCACACGCGAAAACAATTGTATATAGCCTTCACCAGCGCGTTCCACGGTAGAACCTTTGGCGGAATGTCCTTCACAGCTAGCAAACCAGTTCAGAGACGCTACTTCTTTCCCTTGGTTCCAGGCGTAACCCATGTGCCTTATGGTTACTGTTACCGTTGTCCTTTCAAACTCACCTACCCAGACTGCCACTACTGGTGCATAGACTTCATTGACGAATACGTACTGCAAAAATATATCCCTCCTGAAGAAGTTGCAGCCTTCGTCTTTGAGCCGATACAAGGCGAAGGCGGCTACGTTGTACCTCCGCCCGAATATTTCCCAAGACTCAAGAAGTTGGCAGATAAGTATGGCATATTGATGATGGATGATGAGGTACAGGCAGGAATGGGGAGAACTGGTAAATGGTTTGCAATTGAACATTGGGGCATTGAGCCAGACATAATATGCATTGCCAAATCCATAGCAGCAGGGTTGCCTCTTGGCGCTATGGTTGCAAAAGCCTCAATAATGGATTGGGAAGGTGGTTCTCACGCGAGCACTTTTGGCGGCAACCCAGTATCTTGTGCCGCTGCGTCAGCGGTTATTGATGTAATTCGAGATGAGGGGTTGAGGGAGAATGCTGCGAAGCAAGGTGTTTACATTATGAAGCGGCTTGGGGAGCTTAAAGAAGAAAGCAACATTGTCGGCGACGTACGTGGAAAGGGCTTGATGATTGGCATAGAACTCGTTGAAGACAAGGTCAGCAAAAAGCCTGCAGCAAAAAAGGCAGCAGAGGTCATGACGCGAAGTTGGAAACGAGGCGTGGCAGTGATAACCTGTGGCAAGTCAACAATACGATTGGCGCCTCCCCTCATTATAACGCGGGAACTTGTGGACGCAGGGCTGGACATCATAGAGGACGCAATCAAACATGTAGAAAAGGAAGGCTAAAAACCCTTTTTCTTCTATTCTACTGAAAACTTATTTAAACCATAAGGTCTGATTTTGCAGATTGAGGATGCAAAGTAGTGCTTAAGTTGCGAAACTGGCGAGACGTTTGGCAATATCGCACCGCTCTGCCTTGGAGGAGTGTAAATATGGAAGGTGAAAGCGATGGCGATTCGAAGCGTAAAAAAGCAGAGAGGGGTCTAAAGTGGGTGCAGAAGATGTTAGGCAACTCAATCTTGCCAAAACAGCTGGTCAGTCACTACTTTGCCTTATTTTTGATCTAGGCGGCATTTTTGCAGGTTTAATTATAGCTGCTTCTTTTGGTCTTTTCTCGCGTGAACCTTGGATAATTGCTCTTTACCCCGGTATTCTTAGCATGAGGGGCGTCATAGGTGGTCTTTTTTCCGGTCGTTTGAGTACAGGCTTGCACTTAGGCACCGTAAAAGCAGATGTGTTTGGTGAGAGCGCAAAGAAACTTCAATTATTATGGAGTTCCATCGTGGTATTGACTTTTGAAAGTAGCATCTTATTAGGACTTGAATAAACTGGCTTTCCAAGAAGAATAAAAACGTTTTACCTCACGTTCGCTTCCCTATTGCCATGTATTAGCCGCCTATTTGGAGCCTATACAAGGCGGTCTAGCCTAAGCGATGTACACACATAACACGTCTACGCATACTCTCTAAACGTGAAATTGCACTTTGTACATCTAAAAAACTGCGTCGACGACTCATCACTGCCCCGCGTCTGCACCTGCCAAACAAGTGCCAAATTGTTTCCACATTTCGGGCACTCAATTCTCATAGTAGGCAGAGTTCGCAACTTCTGCGCCTCTTTGCCAATCACCGCGATAGACTCCTGAAAAGGCTTTGGCTCCTTTATAGTCAAGGGAACAACAATCTTCTCACTAGCATCAACACTTTTCTTAAAGCCACATTTTGGACAAACCCAAACCGCATCTTTTTTTCCCTTCTTCTCAGCTACAAGCCTCTTTCCACACTTCACACAAAACTCCAAGGTTTCTTCACCATATCCGTTCCTTTCCCTTCGCAATAGACTCTTAAAAATCTTTTCCGATTCCAATAAAGATTTCAACTACTACAAAGGGCCCGTCAACCCTGAAGCAATCAAATGCGCCACCCGCAACGCTTCAGGAACATTGCTCCGAGTAGCAGTGCTCTTCACAATTCTCCTCGCAACATCCACTTCGATTCCAGCTACTTGCATAAAAATTGCTTCTTCTTCCCGCCGTGTAAAAACCTTGATAATTCTATCTGCATTCTTAATCGCTTTCCACCTTTCCTCCGAAAATGGCAAATTCTCAAGTGCTCTCCGAATATCATCAAAATCTGGTTTCTTCCGCGTAACCGCGATAACAGGTAAATGGGTCATTCCAAAAAGCCTCATAGTATCAACAACATTAAAACCTGCAAAAGTTACCCCATCCAGCATAATCACTCTCAACTGACCATAATGAGGCGAGCTTGTTATCATCTCTGCAATCTTCTCAGTAGCGTCCATGCCATCAACCTCAACCCGCGTCCGCATAACTCCATCAAGCCAATATCCGCCCCTAAAAACAACCCCAATAACGTCACACTTCCCCCGTGTATGAGGAATAAATGCCCCATCGTCAACACCAACGCTTCTAATCTCCGGTTTTATACAACGGAATTTTCCATTTCTCAGCTGTAACACCCTCTTTAACTCTTCATGGCGAATAGAAAATAAGCATTATTATATCCAACCTTTCCTCACAAAACAGTTGATGAGCAATATGCCAAATCCGAAAAAAAGATTTTCCTTCACACCAACCCACAAAACTACACAAGAAATTCTAACCGACCATAAACTTGCAGCCCTCGGTGACGCTTACACCAACCTTGTTTACTCTCTCTACATCTCCACAAAAACTGGGCGACCAGCTGGTGGGAAAGCAGATGGTCACATGCTCTCTCAGGCTTTGAAACAAGCAGGACTAAGAAACCTACTTGGTTCAAGAGTAGACCGTCACAAGCAAGCGGATGCTGCAGAAGCGTTACTAGTCTATGTCTGGTTGCAAGGCTTAACAACAATCAGAGAGAGCGTAGGCATACTAATAGAGCATGAAGACGTTGTTGAAGCGTTCAGTTTCCTTCTTTCTAAAGCAAATAAAAGGCTCAACTTGTAGTGTCTACTTTGCTAGCTTTGCCATTTCTTTAAAGCCTTGTTAAATGCTGCCCTAAATGTTTCAGTATCTTTCTGCACATCTGCCACTGCTTCTTGGAGCACAATCTCTGGCTTGCTCCGTGTTTTTGTGCGAAGATAAATTATGGGGCTAGCAGTGAGAGGATGTGAAATATTATAACTCGCAAAGTCTACCCGTTCATCTTTAAGTAGGGCTTTTTGAATAACATTACAGAGGGTGTGGCTTTCTCCATCAACCTCTATCTTTAGCTCATTTTTTTTCTTGTTTAAAATTTTCAGTTTCATCGGAAGCCCTCCTTTTCTAAAAGATTGCTTCGCCGTAATCTACAGCAATTCGACGCTTTTCGATTTTTCCACAGCTTGGACAATGCATTCTGTAACGTCTTTGTTGAAGCATGTGTCCACATTGCGAGCAGAATGCGTACAAAACTCCAAGATTCTTGTCTGTCGTGGAAAGATGGTAAACTCTGTTTTTTTCGCTTATTACCTTTGCACGGAGAATGTCTCCCGGTTTGCAAGCATCATGGATTGACTCAACATAAGATGTACTTATATCAGAAATGTAAAGCAACCCTGAAAAGACACCAGACAAATGTTCTTCTCCTATTTTGGATATTCGCACGACTGCAGTTTTGTTTTGAAGATTTGAAATCTGCCCAGTTACAATGCTGCCAACTGTTGGCACTCTTGCTCCGCGAACCAGTGGAAAAATCGAAACTGTTTTGTTTTGCAAATCCAAAAGCGTACGTCCACTAACTTTAGCGTGTATTTTCCCCTGCTCTACGTAAGTACCTTGGCCGGGCGAGAACTCCTCAATTACTCCCAAGTGGTCTCCTGGAGCAACGAATTGTCCGCTTTGTCGTTTTAAATGGGATTTACTCATGTGTTTTCTCTCTCGTTTGTGTTCTGTGTGAAGCTTATTAGGTTTCGAATAGTTATCCTAAGCTGAATGCTCGTTACTTTTCAATCGTACTCCTCAATAAACCTTTTGATTAAGAAGTAAAAATGGCTTCTTCTCTATATCCGCATCAATTTTGGGAGTTTTAAAGATCGGTTTCTACTATGTATAGATCAACGAGAAATTGGTGCTTTCGTTTTCTATGGAAATCGAACATGTGTGGAATTGTCATTAGCGTAGTGTATACAGCCTTGATTTCTCCACCATGCCTTTCAATGAACTTCCTCAAAAAAGGAGAAGGAGAAACTGGCATGAGTCGAGACTTTTGTCCCCTTAGTCTTTTGACTAACTTGCGGTTTTCTCTGCTGCTTTTATGTAACGAATAAATATGCTTGCCTATTTCTAGAGCTTTCCTTAGGAATTTCCGATCAGCCCTTCTTCTTTGTATCCCAAAGGGGGGGTTCTGTAATACCGTGTCGAAGGCTCCTTGAATCGTAGTGATGTCGGTGGTTATCCATTGTATCTTTTCTTTCACGTCTAGTCTTTCAGCGTTTTTTGATGCCACTTCTATAGCGTTTCTGTCTATGTCTACGCCCAGGGTCTCTTTTGCTCCTAAGAGAGCGCTGCCTATGGCGAGTCTTCCTGTTCCACAACCTAGGTCTGCTGTGTTTTTGCCTATTATGTCGTCATACGTGTATGTGGCTATGTAGAGTAGTTCAGCGGCGGATTCCGGGGTTATTGTGTATTGTTCCAAATAGGCTTTGGGTGATGGATGTGGCTCGACTTTTGAAAGTGCGATTTCCAAGTCTAGCTTTCGAACCAGCCTCTTTTGCATAGTTCTTCCCATTGCAGCTTACCTAGAGCAACAAGCGCCTCTTTTGGTGTAAGTAAAGGTTTACGAAATTTTTTAGCGTCATCTAAGGACAGTCTAGGACACGCCGTGTTTATGAAGGCATCCACTGTAGGAAATTGCATTAGAGCCTCTGGGGTAATCTCCTTCAAAGCAAAACATGTAGCTTTCTTGCCAGCATCTTCCACAAGCCCCTTCATTTTTAAGGCTTGGTCTAGTCTTTTCTGTCCAACTTTCAATCCTATCAGTATCCCAATTTTGTCGGCTTGCTTGGCTTCGTGGATGTTTGCCCAACGCCTTTTCA